>JBOGUE010000543.1:0-11883 GCA_050695955.1 Thermomicrobiales bacterium
CGCCGGAGCTCATTGCACTGCCGAGGGCGCGCGCGCAGTTCGGACAACTTGATATTCAGGGACGAGGCGAGCAAGCGACCGGCTGACGTCATGTGTCCCGACATATCCCACTTGGCAGTCCACTGGGTAAAAAGACGCCGGCTCAAGAAGCCGGCGTCTCCTGAATCGATTTCTGGCTGGGGTGCAGGGATTCGAACCCCAACTACCTGATCCAGAGTCAGGCGTCCTACCGTTAGACGACACCCCAATCTGGGTAAATTCTAGCACAGCCCTCTGTTGGGTCACAACGGCGATGAGATCGCGAGCGCGGCCACGCCGGGCTGAGACGAGCGTACGATGTCGACATAGTCCAAGCTGCCACCAATTGCGGCGAAGCCGGCGGCGACGGTGTTGCGCGCGAGCACCATGGCCGTCACCGGACCGGTCCCCCCCGGCACAGGCGTGATCGCGGCAACCCTGCCTTGAAGACCTTCGAAATCGGCGTCCCCAGTCAAGCGGTCGCCGACGACATTAACTCCAAAGTCGAGCACGATTGCACCTGGTCGGACCATTTCGGGAGTCACGAGACCTGGATGTCCTGCCGCGACCGCGACGAGGTCCGCGGTGCTGGTATGGGTCGCGAGGTCCCGTGTGCGGCGGTGGCAGATCGTGACGGTTGCATGTCGCTGCATAAGCAATGAAGCCATTGGTCGGCCGACGACGTTGCTGCGCCCGATGACAACCGCCGCTTTCCCCTCGATCTCGACGCCATAGTGGTCAAGCAGCTCGATGCCGCCTTGAGGCGTACTCGGCCGCAATGACGGCAACCCGAGGTGAAGCCGGCCGGCATTGGTGGGCGTGATCCCGTCAACGTCCTTGAGAGGAGATAGATGTTCGAGCACAACATCTGGACGAAGGTGATCGGGCAGCGGCATGAGCACAAGCACGCCGGTGACCTCAGGATCGGCGTTGAGGCCGTGGATATGCCTCATGAGCGCGGACTCGTCTGTCGAGCCGGACAGCGTGACCGGGCGATGGTCAATGCCAACACGGGCAGTGGAACGCGCAATCGAATACCGATAGGCCTCCGCCGAGGCATTGGATCCGACAAGTACCGTCACGAGAACTGGTGGGTGACCGCCGCGCTCCGCTAACGCACCGATCGACCGCACGATCTCTGCTCGCAGACGTGTCGCGAGCTCTCCGCCCTTCAGGATCGTCGTCATCTCGTTCCCAATACTCGCGTTCAATCAGTCAACGCCGTCAGTGACGCCCAGCGACCTCGTAAGTATAGGGCGATCAGTTCTTTGGCATTCCCGCCGGAACTTTCTCGATTGTGACGGGCCGAGGATGGAAGGGTACCGCCTTCGGCGGCGCGGTATCCGTGCAGGCGTTTTAAATCCAGATGCGGTCGACAGGCTTCGTTCGGGAAGTGCGTCGACCAGTATTTGACTGTCGCCATCGTGATTCGACGACTTGTTGAGAAGGCCATAGCAGGTCGCTAAGACCCCGGTGACGACTGCATCCACTCTGTTCAAGGACTGTTCGGAGTTGGTTTCGGCAGCGCGGGCAGCCTAACTGCCATCATAGCTGTCGTATTCCTGTCGCTAAATCCACAACTGGCGAAATAGAGCAGAGAAACGACAGTGCCGCGTGTCGCCGGTGGATACCCGGGACAACTCCTTGACAGGATGACACCCGGGGTGTACGATCATGTCCGGAAGTCAAGACGAGAGATGACTTCCCGGCATGGTCCAATGTGGAAATGCCGAAGAGTCATACGGTGCGGGGGCAACCGATGATCCAGCAGATCAGCATTGACTTCGGTGTTTTGTTGAAGCGGTTCCGTGAAGGGCGCGGCGTGTCGCAGAGCAAGCTCGCCGAGCGGGCAGAGTTCGACCACAGCTACGTCAGCCGGCTCGAAAGTGGGGCGCGCATGCCGACACGCGATGCGGTTGATCGCCTCGGCCAAGCAATGGGATTGGAGCAATCCGAGCTCGACGCACTCCTCGCCGGGGCTGGTTTCTTGCCGCGGGACGTGACGAGTCTCTTCTCGAGCGAGCCGGTCCTGGGTGAGGTGCTCGATCTGCTTCAGGATGAGGGCGTGCCGACCGAATACCGCGAAAACATGCGCCAAGTGCTTCGGCTTCTGGCGCAGCAAGCGCGGTTCGCCAGCCGCCAACGCGCGGTGTCAGGTTTTACCGGGGTGGCGGCGTAGCGACTGAGCGCGTATCTTCACCAACGTGCCGTCCCCGCGAAGATTGAGGCTCGGTCGTGCCCCCGCCGCCCGGGCCTCTTCATTTCTCATTTTCGACTTCAAGAATGGCGAAGGCGCCGTCTCCCGTGCGGCTTGACTGGAGAATCGAGCAACTGTACGTACAATAGTGGCAACCAGCCCGCGGTTTGGTCCACGTATCCCGCTGGTCGATGTGAAGGAGTCAAAGGAGAGTCTGGGTTGGCCGAGTTTGCGCACCTTCATTTGCATACCGAGTTTTCGCTGCTCGATGGGATGGGTCGGATCGATGAATACATCACCAAGGCCCAACAACTCGGCATGCAGCATCTGGCGGTGACCGACCACGGCGTCATGTATGCGGCGATGGACTGGTACAAAGCGGGAACGAAGGCCGGTCTCCACCCAATCATCGGTATGGAGGCATACCTGGCCGAAGGTAAAGCGTCGGCCAAAGAGCGAAAGTCGTATCACCTCCTGCTCCTGGCCGAGAACGAGACGGGCTATCGGAATCTGCTCCAGCTCGCCTCAAAAGCCAGCCTTGAGGGATTCTATTACCGGCCGCGCATTGACCTCGAAATGCTTTCGGAGCACCGTGATGGGCTGATTGGGACATCGGCCTGTCTTGGCGGCCCGGTTGCGAATAACTTTCTGCACAATCAGCCCGAACAGGCCCGAACGTACGCGGGCACCCTGGCCGAGATCTTTCACGCTGGCCGCTTTTTTATCGAGATTCAGGACCACGGGATCAAGGAACAAGCCGAGACCAACCGGCAGATGATCCCGCTTGCCAAAGAACTTGCGCTGCCGCTCGTCGCGACGAACGACGTCCACTATTGCAATGAGGGCGACTCGCCGATCCAGGACGTGCTTGTCTGTGTCCAGACCAACGCCACGCTCAGCGATCCAAAACGCCTCAAGTCTGAAAGCAATCAGCTGTTTTTCAAAGGTCCCGACGAAATGGCCCGCGTCTTCGGGTCCGTCCCTGAGGCACTGTCCAATACAATCCGCATCGCCGAAATGTGCAGCCTCGATCTTGGCTTCAAGGGGTATCACGTGCCGGCATTCGAGGTGCCGGCCGGATTCTCCCCGGACACCTATCTCGAACAGGTCTGTCGGGACGGGGTCCGGCGGATCTATGGTCACGACGAAGGCACGGTCGGCGAGCGCCTTGCCTACGAGCTCGACGTGATTCGATCGATGGGATTTACGAACTACTTTCTGGTCGTTTGGGATTTCGTGCGTTTCGCCAAAGAGAACGGCATCTTGGTCGGGCCGGGGCGCGGTTCGGCCGCGGCGAGCATCGTCACATACAGTCTCGGCATCACCGCCCTCGATCCACTCAAATATGATCTCATCTTCGAGCGCTTTCTGAACCCGTCCCGAATCACCATGCCCGACATCGACATTGACTTCGCGGACGACCGTCGGGCGGAAGTAATAGATTACGTCGTCAAGAAGTACGGGGATGACCGAGTTGCCCAGATTTGCACCTTTGGCACGATGGCTGCCAAGGCGTCAGTAAAGGACGTTGGGCGGGCCATGGGACTCGGTTACGGCGATGCCGACCGCGTCGCCAAGCTCATACCGACGGGACCGGGAGTCACGATCGACGGCGCGCTGGCGAAGGTCCCCGAGCTCCAGAAGCTTTACGACGACGAGCCGCGGTTGCGCGAGCTGATCGACGTTGCCCGCAAAGTGGAAGGGATCGCGCGCCACTCGTCGACCCACGCGGCCGGAGTGGTTATTTCGCGTGATCCTCTCGTCCAGCATGTCCCTCTGCAGCGCGCCGGCGGCAAGAGCGAAGGCGAAGTCACGACCCAGTATCCGATGAGTCGCCTCGAAGAGATAGGTCTGCTCAAGATCGACTTTCTCGGCCTGAGCACGCTCAGTGTTCTGGGAAAGGCTGTCGAGCTCGCACGGCGCAAGGATCCGGACTTGACCGTGGACAACATCCCACTCGGCGATGCCAAAGCGTACGAAGCGCTCTGCCGCGGCGAAACGGTCGGGATTTTCCAGTTGGAAGGCGGGATGACGACGCGGATGACGGTCGACGTCGCGCCGTCATGCTTCGAGGACCTGATCGCCTTGATGGCGCTGATCCGCCCAGGCCCGATGGAAATGGCCCCGGACTACATCGCTCGCAAGCACGGACGAACGCCGATCGAGTACGTTCATCCCGAACTCGAGGCCATTCTCGCCGAGACCTACGGCATCGCGCTTTATCAGGAACAGATCATCCGCATCGCGAACGTGCTCGCCGGCTTTTCGATGGCCGAAGGCGACGGCCTGCGCAAGGCGATGGGTAAGAAACTGCCGGAGGAGATGGCGAAGTATCGAGGTCGGTTCGTCGAAGGCTGCCACGCGCACGGCATAGCCAAGGGTCTGGCGACTGATATCTTCAATATGATTGAGCGTTTTGCCGGCTATGGGTTCAACAAGGCGCACAGTGCGGCCTACGCCGTGATCGCAGCCCAAACAGCCTATATGAAAGCGAATTACCGGGTTGAGTTCATGGCGGCGCTGCTGACCACGGAAATTGGTAACTCCGACAAGGTCGTCTTCAACATTGTCGAATGTCGGCGGGCGGGCATACCGCTGCTTCCCCCAGATGTTAACGCCAGCCAACTTGACTTCTCGGTCGAAATCACCGACGACGGTCGCGAAGCCGTGCGGTTCGGTTTGCGCGCGATCAAGAACGTTGGCGAAGGCGCCGCCCGTGCGGTTCTTGCTGCTCGAGCAGAACATCAGGATGCTCGTTTCTTAGACCTCGAGTCTTTCTGCGACGCCGTCAATTGGGCCGCGGTCAACAAAAGGGCGATAGAGTGTTTCGCGCGGTGCGGCGCTTTCGATTGCTTTGGATCGCGATCGTCTGTTCTCGCCGCATTGGACGGGGCGATAGCAGCCGGACAACAGCGGCAGCGCGCCGCGGCCCGGGGCCAAATGGGACTCTTCGACTTGGGAGGCGGGGCAGACGCGGCGCCACGGCGATTGGCAGTGTCCGCAGCGCCGGATTTGCCGCGCCGCCAACTCCTAACCTGGGAGAAGGAACTGATTGGGACGTTCCTGACCGACCACCCGTTGAGCGAACTCTTCGAGCAAGGCACGACCGACGGATACGCGCAAATCGTCGAACTAGACGGGCATGCCACGGGTACGCGGGTGCGAGTCATCGGCCTCGTCACCGGAGTACGGCGCATCACGACCCGGACGAATCGGACGATGGCGGTAGTCGAGCTCGAAGATCTGACAGGGACGATCGAGCTCGTGGCGTTTCCGGACTGCTACGAGCAACACGCGGACGCACTCGAGGCCGACAATATCCTCGAAATCTTGGCGAAGGTCGACCGACGGAACGAGCACCTCCAACTGGTGTGCGAGACGGCGACGCAGGACATATCCCTGAAGCCAAAGCAGCCGATCCAGCGGCGGACGATCCACCTTCGGCTTCCGCTCTCTGCCGACGTCTGGAATGACATCCGGCTCATGCAAACCGTCGACGAAATCCTCAAACGCCATGAGGGGGACGATTGGGTCGTGATCCACTTACAAACCGCGGCAGCGCCAGTCGCGTTACGCAGTCGATCGCGCAAGATCGAATGGAGCGACGAGTTGGTCGGCGAGTTGGACGTTTTGATTGGACCCGATTGCGTCGATCTCGAAGACGATCTCATCGCGTCATAGGCCGGGGAGCGATGGAAGACGTAGCGGCCGGCTCCTCTACATTCGACACCGCCCGCATCTCGTTGTGACGCGGTGATTCAGTTCATTCTTGGCCCCGCGTGCTCAGCCAATGCTCGATTCGCTCGATCGGCCAACAATTGAGGACTTGTGCGGGCGTGGCCCCTGCCTTTCGTGCAGTGGCGATACCGAACTCGATATTGGCGAACCCGTCTGAGTGATGCGCATCGCAGTTGATTGACAGCAGACAACCGGCAGCAAGGGCCTGCCGAGCTAATTCGCCATTCAGATCAAGTCGGGCAGGGTCGGCATTGATTTCAAGCGCGGTTCCTGTTTCGGCGGCAACGGCAAATGCCCGCTCCCAGTCGAAATCGCCGGGTTCCCGTCGTTCCAAAAGGCGTCCACTTGGATGAGCGACGATGTCGACGTGGCGATCACGCAGGACTCGTTCGAGCCGATCTGTCAGCGCCTCGCGGGGCTGGCGCAGGCCGGAATGCAACGAGGCGATAACAACGTCGAGATTGCCGAGTACCTCGGCTGAAAAGTCGAGAACTCCGCTCCGATTAACCTCAACCTCCGCGCCGGCTAAGACGCGAATCCTCACCTCTTCATTCGCACGCGCAACGTCGACTCGTTGTTCTTTGATGCGGATCTCGTCGAGCCCGTTAGCGACACCCAGACTCCGTGAGTGGTCCGAGATGCCGAGGAACTGGTATCCTCGCTGCCGGGCAGCCTCCGCCATCTCGCCCACCGACAGTGCGCCGTCACTCCAGGTCGTATGGCAGTGAAACTCCCCCTTCATGTCCTCCAACGTGATGAGCGAATCGATGCGATCCGAACGGGCGAAATCGAACTCGAAGTGGCCCTGGCGTAGCTCGGCGGGGATGAACGGGAGACCCGCCCGTTCGTAAACCGTCGTCTCATCCGGTGCGTCGTCATAATTGCCAAGCTCGTCCAGATGCGCGGCGTTGCCGGTCGCGCGAATCAGCGCGGATCCAAAACATTCAATCGACGTGAGGTAAATGTCTACCGCGGTACCGCTCAGAAGGCGGATCCGCACCCAAGAAGCTGACTCATCGGCGGCGCCGGCGACCTCTTGTAAGCCAAGAATGGCCGCACGACTTGCCTCAGGGGCAGCGCTGGCAACAACGAGATCGATGTCGCCGACCGTTTCGTCCATCCGTCGAACGCTGCCGGCAAGGGTGACGGAGGCCATGGGAAGCTCCGCGCGGATGCTTTCGACAAGCCGCCGCGCGATGGGGAGGGCTGTTCCCAGAAGCATGCGACCTGAACGGCGACTGAGTGCGGCAATTCCCGCCAAAATCTTGGCCTCAGTCTTGGCGCCAAGACCCGGAACACCGCGTAACTTCCCAGCGTTGAGAGCGGCTTCCAGACCAGGAACATCGGTGATCTGGTGTTCGAGGTAGAGCCGACCAACTGTTTTTGACCCGACGCTAGGGATGGCGAGCAGGTCTAAGAGCGTCGGAGGCACCCGCGCCTCGATTTCCGACAACGAGTTCAATCGGCCCGTGTCAACTATCTCGGAGACTGCCGCGGCGATGGCAGGCCCAACACCCGTGAGTTTGGTCAATTGGTTGTCACGCACGAGAATTGCAACGGGTGCGGGATGGTGGCGAATTGCGTCGGCCGCCTTTTGGTAGGCGCGTACGCGAAACCCGCTCTCACCCGAGAGTTCGAGCAGTTGCCCGAATCTGGTCAGGAGCAGTGCCACGTCGTCGTTGGTTGGAGGTGGAGACATGTTCACCCGCGGGTTTCCGTCAATCGCCGTCTGAAGCGCCGTCTGCCAAAGAATCGGTCGTTAATCGCTGAACCTGACGCACGGCCGAAGTTGCCTGGTCAGCCAGTATCAATACGGCATCGCCTTCCCGCGCCATTTTCAGTGCGCGGTTGATTGCGCGGCGTTCGGTTGTCGTGTGAACAATGACCGAAGGCACGTCGTTCGAAGCGACGCCCTGGCGAAAACGCTCCGCGCGGTCAGGTTCGTCCTCCTGGGAGTGCAGAATGACAGCGGCGCTAGCGCGACCCAACAGACGGCCGACCTCGGCGAGATCATCGAGCGGGGCGTTTTGCATACGACCGACAACGGTCAGAAGGCGGTTACGCCGCACGTCACGCACACCGCGGAGAACCGGGCGTAAGAACCAAGACGGGTCAGGCCGATCGACAACGATGATCGTCTCGTTCTGCCGAAAAACGTTGAACGAACCCGGTAGTACGGACGGCTCGAGACTCAACTCAGAAAGTGCCGAGTTGATGGTGAGGGGAGCGATGCCAACGGCACTCGCAATGGACGCGGCGACCATCGCATTCACGACTTGGAAGGATGCTTTTCCTTGGAGCGTGAGTCCGAGTTCTCGCGGGTCGCCAAGGTGAGTATATTCCTCGTGCAGACCGAGCGCGATTCCTCTGGCATTTATCCAGGCGGCGCTGCCACCATTTCGCAGGTGACCGCGGACTAACGGAGTTTCTGGACTCGGCGCCACGAGTATCGCCGGGGAGCGAAACGGGACGTCCGCCCCGGCAAGCGCATAGTCTTCGCCATTCAGGACTGCCACGCCCGCCGGATGCACCGCGCCCAGTAAGGACGGCAGCGATCGCATCGCACGCCGGGCTTCGTCGTGGATCAGACACTCCTCATTGTTGACGCAGACATTGGTGATCGCAACGACAGGATAGACGCCCTCCGGCAGCCCGACGGCATTGACCGTCGACCAATCGAGCTCCTGGATAGCAACGTCGAGCCGCCCCTCCGCGAGGCGGCTCAGCGCCCGCGACCAGGGTACGAGCTCTCCACGTTGGTGTCTGCCATTGATCTCAATCCCAGTATTTGTCCAAGTCGCGGTGCGCAGTCCAGCCGAGCGCAGCATCGCATCGACGATGCGAATCACTGTCGATTTTCCGCGCGACCCTGCAACCGCGATGACCGGAATCGCGGCGGATTGGCGCGCGCGTATGCGCCATGCGTCGAACGAATCTGGTAGCTGATACGCACGGTGAGTTGCAGGCTGCGCTAGTTCAACCACGGATCGTTGCTGCCTTCCTCGGACTGAGCCAGCCCGAACGTGACCAGTAGGTTAGGAAGAATTGCTTGATAGGCACGAGCTCGATGACTGATCTGGTCCTTCTCGCATCGGGGTACTTGCGCCATGGTGCGGCCATCGGGGAGGACAAAGATCGGGTCGTACCCGAAACCGAATTCGCCGGCCGGGACGAAGCCGATTGATCCCTCGCACGTGCCTTCCGCGGTTGTCACCGATCCATCCGCCGCGGCGAGGGCCACGACGCATCGGAAGCGGGCGCCCCGGTGGCCCATCGGAACATCGCGAAGTGCGTTGAGCAGCCCTTCCCGATTCTGCTGTTCGTTTGCGTCTTCGCCGGTGAATCGCGCGGAGAAGACGCCAGGCGCGCCGTCGAGCGCGTCAACTTCAATGCCGGAGTCGTCCGAGATGGCGAACAAGCCGGAGGCCGATGCGGCGTGGAGAGCCTTGGAGCGCGCATTCGCTTCGAGAGTGGACCCCGTTTCGGCTGCCTGTGGCAGCGAGAGGTCCGTGAGAGTCACGAGAGTGATTTCGGCGGGGAGCAACCTCCGAAACTCGGCGAGCTTTCCAGGATTTGCTGTTGCGACGACAAGTCGCCGTTGACCTGAAGCGTCCATTTCCTCCTACCAGTCTACCGCGCTGTTGAGGAACCTGCTGGCAATCCAAACACCTGGTGGGCATTGATCGTCGTGATGCGCTGGACCTCCGAGATAGAAATCGACCGCAGGTCCGCGAGCTTCTCGGCAATGAGGGGAATGTTTGCGGGTTCGTTTCGCCTGTTCTTGACTCCGGCTGGAATGAGATAGGGCGAATCAGTTTCTAACAGCAACCGATCGCATTTTATCCGCGAGAGCACGTCCCGCAAAGCAGCGGATCCCTGCCTTGTCATCAGGCCACCGATGCCGAAGAAGTACCCTCTGTCCTGTCCGAACTGAGCGAGTCTGGCGGAGCCCTCGAAACTGTGAAACACACACATCAAACTCGGCGACATCCTGCTCAAAACGTCGATCACCTCTGCTTCCGCCGCGCGCTGGTGAATGACGACTGGAAGGCCTTGCTGGGCCGCAAGTCGAAGCTGCGCATCGAACACCTTTCGCTGAACCGCAAGCGGCACGCCATCGCGGTAGAGATCGATGCCGATTTCTCCGACCGCGACGGCGCGAGTCGTGTCCAACAACGATTCCAGTTCGGCGCTGGTTGCCGCGTTCCACTCGTTCGCGTGGTTCGGATGCACGCCGAGCGTATAGCTGACCATCGGATGGCGTGCCGCGAGCCGCATAGACGTCGCCCATCGAGCGGGGGAATAGCCGATGTTGATCACGTGATTAACCCCGGCGATCCGGGCCCGGTCGAGCACGTCGTCGACATCATCAACGAACTGGTCGTCATCCAGATGAACATGCGTGTCCACGAATGCACGTGGGCTTGGTTCGGTCGTCACTTGACCGTCACGCTCTTTGCGAGATTGCGTGGTTTGTCCGGGTCGTTGCCCCGCAGCAGAGCGGCATGGTACCCGAGCAATTGTGCGGGAAGGGCATTGACCAGCGGGGACGCGTCGCCGACATCAGGCGTCGGTAAAAAGGCGTCGAAGACCGGATCGGGCGCTGGCCCGATCCCGATGATATATCCTCCCCGGCTTTTCAGCTCCATAGCGCCAGACAAGATGTCTTGTCTCGTTTCATCGCACGGGGCGTAGACCACGCATGGCGTGCCGGGTGTGACGAGCGCAATGACCCCGTGTTTGAGCTCGCCGCCGGCGAACCCCTCGGCGTGGATGTAGCTCACTTCCTTGATCTTCAATGCCGCTTCGAGCGCGGTCGGATAGGCGAGGCCACGCCCGATCACAAACAGGTGTTCTGCCAAATAGATGTCCGCGGCAACCGCACGCAGGCGCGCGACCCACGACTCGGTGAGCATATCCCGCAGTCCGGCTGCCGCGTCGAGTACGGCACGTCGACCAGCGTCAAAGGTGTTTCGCAGGGCGTGGGCGGCTAACAAGAGCGTGGCTACCTTCGCGGTGTACGCTTTAGTTGAGAGCACACACTGCTCGGGACCCGCATTTACGTGTACCCGTAGGTCAACCATGCGATCGAGCGTCGAATGCGGCACATTAACCAGAGCGCCAAGCCGTGCCCCACGGCGGCGGGCGGCTAGCATCGCTTCGACGACGTCGGCCGTCTCGCCACTCTGCGAGAGCGCGATGACGAGGCTCTCAGGGGATATGAAATGCTCGTGATACTTGAACTCCGAGCCGACCACGAAGTTAACATGACGTGAGGCGATGCGGCTGAAGAGGTAGGCTCCGGTGAGTGCCGCATAGGAAGCCGTGCCGCATCCGATCAGAAAGGTCCCATACGAATTCGTGATCGCGTCGGCGAGATGGCAAATGTCCTCTTCGCCTTCGGTGGCAAGTCGCTCCAGGACCGCGGGTTGTTCGGCCATTTCCTTCGACATGTAATCGGCAAATCCGTTCAGTCCAGTGACGGACTGATCGAACGTCATCGGGACATCGCGTCGAGGAAGCTCGGTCAACGAATGGCGGTCCAGGACCGTGAACCCGGAACGGCACATGCGAACGATTTGGTCGTCTTCGAGATAATGAACGCGTTCAGTGAAACCGCACAACGCCGTCGCGTCCGACGCGATCACCGAGCCCATTTGGCCATCGCCAACGACCAACGGCGAAACGTTCTTACAGGCGGCCAGTTCTCGGGTCGAGATGTCCATGGCAATAACTGCATTGAGGCCGTCAAGCTTCGCGAAGGTGCGGGCCAAGGCGCGGGTCAGATCTCCATCTGAACTCGCAAGTTCATCCTCGAGCAGGTGTACGATGACCTCGCTGTCAGTGTCAGAGCGGAACCGGTGTCCACGCGTCTCCAATTCGGATCGCAGGCGCCGAAAGTTTTCGACGATGCCGTTGTGAATCACGGC
>JBOGUE010000544.1:0-13291 GCA_050695955.1 Thermomicrobiales bacterium
AATCGGCATCTACACCCCTGGTGGATCGGCCGCCTACCCGTCGTCCTTGCTGATGACGGCCGTACCCGCCCGCGTCGCTGGCGTCGCGGAGATCGTAGTCTGCGCACCGCCCGCGGAGAGAGGCGCAATCTCGCCGCTCATCCTCGCCGCCGCCGAAGTCGCCAGCGTCGATCGCGTCTTCCAAATCGGCGGCGCACAAGCAATCGCCGCCATGGCCTACGGCACGGAGACAGTCCCGCACGTCGACAAGATCTTCGGCCCCGGCAACATCTTCGTCGTCCTTGCCAAGCAACGCGTTTTCGGCGCCGTTGCCATCGACCAACTTCCAGGGCCGACCGAAACGCTCATCGTCGCCGACGACTCAGCCGACCCAGCGATCACTGCTGCCGATATGCTGGCCCAAGCAGAGCACGACGTCATGGCCAGCGCTATCCTGCTTACGACCAGCCATGATCTCGCGCAGGCAGTGATCGGCGAGATCCATCGTCAGACGGCCACGCTGGAACGCAAAGCCATCGTCTCTCAATCACTCCAGACAAACGGCATTGTCGCGGTGGCGCCAAATGTCGAGACGGCGATCGATCTCGCCAATGCCTATGCTCCGGAGCATCTGTGCTTGCTCTTGCGCGATCCGTGGCAGGCGATCCCGTTGGTGCGCCACGCCGGTGGCATCTTCGTCGGCGAGGATAGTCCGGAAGCCCTCGGCGACTATACGGCAGGACCCAGTCACGTCATGCCGACCGGTGGCACCGCGCGCTTTTCCTCTCCGATCCACGTCGGGGAGTTCACCAAAGTCATTAGTCTCGCGGCGACGAACCGGAGCGCCCTCAGGCGCCTCGGCCCCGCCACCATCGCACTCGCCCGCGCCGAAGGTTTGACCGCCCACGCCCGCGCTATTGAACAACGACTTGGTGTTCCCGGCGAGCGTTAGCGACCGTTAGCCCTCGGATAGCTCGCGCAGCGCGGCAACCACCCGTTCCTCGACGGTCATGCTTGGCGCGGCCTTGAGCCGAACGACGGCGGATCGCGCTTCGGAGACGGTGTATCCGAGTGCGCGCAATGCCGCCACTGCCTCTGTATCCTGATCATTCATCGGCCCGGCCGCCGCCACCCCTCCCGCGGGCAACTTGCCGCGCAACTCGACGATGAGACGAGCAGCCGTCTTTTTACCAACTCCCGGCACCGTTCCGAGGACATCAACGCTTTCTTGTTCGATAGTCGGGTAAAGTCGATCGGGCGGAAGATGTGACAAGATCGCACAGGCGAGCCGTGGGCCAACTCCGGTCACGCCGATCAGCGTCTCAAAGAGTCGCAATTCGTCGGTTGTCGCGAAGCCGTACAGCGTGAGCTGATCCTCACGCACGAAGAGATGGGTCCACACGCGCACATCGTCACCGACGTCGCCGGCCGTAGTCAGCGTGGTCGAGGTCGTCCCAACCCGATAGATCACGCCGCCGACGTCGATTAGCAGTGCGTCCGCTAGCTTGGCATCGAGTCGCCCGGCGAGCCCGGCAATCATACGTCGGCTCCAGTCGGCAAAGGGATCCGATAAAACGCCCGAGCAGTTCGTTCGAGCACGTCCCGCATTTCGCCTTCGTCACGCCACGGCAAAGACCGAACTTGGCGCAGCAAACGATTCTGGCGCAACACCGGAAAATCGCTGGCAAACATCACCCGACCCGCGCCCACCAAATCAGTCACCACGCGAAAAACGTGCGGCCGATAGAGATACGTCGTCGCCGCGGAATCATACGCGGCCCGCGCGGTCGCCGCCGCGACCTCTGGCATGAGCTCGTAGAAGGGCAGGCCACCGCCCCAATGTGCCAGCGCGACGCGCAATGCTGGGAACGTCGTCAAGAACGAAATGAGCCGGTCGGGCGTGGCGGTGCCTTTGCCTGGATAGTGATGCCCCGCCGGTTCTGATGAATGCAACAGGATCGGACGATCGTGGGCAACGGCGACCTCCATGACGTCGGCCAACGCGGCACGGTCGGTGAGGTCGAATCCCTGTGCGTCGGCATTGAATTCGCCTAGACCGAGTGCGCCTAGTCGCAAACATCGGTCTGCCTCGCCGGCCGCGTCCGTCACGTGCGGCGAGACAATGCCGAGCCAAACCAGACGACCATTACTCGCCGCGCAGGCCTCCGCCATGTAGTCGTTATGCTCTCGGCAGAGACCTAAGTCGCGCCACGGAAATCCGCAGATGACCGATTGGACAACACCCGCTTCAGTCATGCTGACGATCAGATCGTCCGCGTTGATGAGGTTTGCCTTGGGATTAGCGTACAGCTCACCGAACCAGAGATCACGGAGCAAAAACTGTTCTCGGCCCTGGACGATCTCCGGCGGAAAGATGTGCGTATGGGCGTCGACGACCAGCGGTTCGACTGACGTGCTCGCCGTGGGCGACCCTCCATGCGGGGCCATCTAAAGGAGGAAGTAGACGGCCGCAATGATCGCGAAAATCGCGATCGCGGCAACCGCCACCAGTATCGGTGTGAGTGGCGAAGAAGGCACGTCCTCCGCGCCGATGAGGACCGGTTCTCTCACCTTGGCCGCACGCACCGACGCGACCACTGCCGTCACGTTGTCCGATGTCCCACGAACCTTCGCCAACGCCACCAACGAGGGGGCCGCCACCTCTGGTTTTGTGTCTAGCAGGGTATTGATCAGATCGTCATCAGACGCAACGTCGTAGAAACCATCAGAACACAGTAATAACCGGTCGTCTGGCAACAACGTGATCTCAAAGATCCCTGGCAGCTTCGAATCGAGGCGTTCCTTTTGCCCGAGTGCATGTGTCAGAATGTTGCGCTGCGCGCTCTTGCGTGCCAGGGCGGCCGACAACGAACCCTCGGTGATTTGCTGCGCCACAAGCGAATGGTCCTTCGTGATTTGGGTTAGCCGATTGGCGCGGATCAGATAAGCGCGACTGTCCCCAACGTTGGCAATCGTTGCGTACTTGCCCCGGGTGGCGGCGGCAACGAGCGTCGTGCCCATGCCCGCCTCGTCAGGTTGGCCCTGACCCTGCGAAAAGATCTTCTCGTTGGCTCGACGGAACGCTTGCTTGAGCAGTTGCGCTGTTTCAGCATCCGATGAGGATCCGGCCGCGAGCACATCCTTGAGTGTGTCGATGGCGATTTTGCTAGCGATCTCGCCACCTTCGTGGCCGCCCATCCCATCCGCGACTGCCAGCAACCAACCCGTCTGTTCGCCGGCGCTGGCGCCACTGACCGGAAACTCGCCGACATAGACCGCGTCCTCGTTGTCGGCACGCCCGCCTGGGTCGGTGGCGAATCCGACAGCGACGCGAAGTTCATCTTCGTCGAGAACGGGTGCGGGCAAACGCTCGGTTTCGGTCACTGTCTATTGGTCCTCATGGATCATCGAATTCGGCGCAGGATCATAGCACGGGCCTGAAATTCCGGACAAAACGTGTTCAGTGCCGCTTCTTCGCCGATTGGGTCAGGCTATCCGAGCGCGATGCTACACTGGCCACGGCCCGCCGATAGCTCCTCGGGCCGCGGGCCCGAATATACGATAGATGGAAAGGCGGCTCGCATGCATCTCTTCCAGTCCCGGCCACGATTCGCGTTGGTCGCGGTGACCATCCTCGGCCTCTTTGTCGCGACCTCTGGCAACCGTGTCTCGGCAGCGGTCCAAACGGATTCGATGTCCGCGACCGACATCCTCGAGCGCGCCAGCGCCCGCATCGCGGACACCGAGTCACTCAGCTTTGCGCTCGACGTTGAAGGCCCGACCTACGTCGACTCCGCCGAAACCATGCAGCTACTGGAGGCCACTGGCGAGTTGGTCCGTCCCGACAGCGTTCACTCTAGATTCAAGGTCAAGGTCCTGGACAGCGTCACGATAACGATGGAGATCATCACTGTCGGCGACGAGACCTGGGCGACAGATCTGATCACAGGCAACTGGGGCGAAGCGCCGGTAGAATTTATGTACAACCCGTCGATTCTCTTCGACGCCGACGATGGCGTGGGTCCAGTCATGGAACGGGTAACCGGCGAAAAACGCCTGGAAGACAGCGAAATCCGGGATCGCGATGTTTTTCACGTTCAAGCCGAAGTTGAGCCCGACGTCATCGGTCCGCTGACCGCGAACACGCTGACCGGCGCCCCCATCACCGTCGAACTCTGGATTGATCAGACCACGTTCGAACTCCTCCGCGCGAAGCTCGCCGAATCAACCACGGACGAGGAGGATCCGTCCGTCTGGATCCTTGATCTCGATGACCACGGCAAATCATTTGAGATCGCCCCCCCAGACTCCGGCTCCTAGCGTGCCCACATCGTCTCCGACGATGTCAGAGCCAGAGGATTCCACCCGCCGGGGGCCGCTTGTTATTGCGATGGCCGCCGTTTTCCTGGGGGCCGTCGACCTGACCGTCATCGCCACCGTTTTGCCGGCCATGGTGCTCGATCTGGGCGTCAACACCGCCGATGTCGATCGGTATGTTTGGGTCGTTAACGCCTACTTGTTGGCGTACGTCGTCGCCATTCCCATCGTCGGCCGCCTGTCGGACATTCTTGGCCGCCGGATCGTCTTCGAAGCGGCACTCTTCGTCTTTGCGGCCGGTTCGATTTGGTGCGCCTTGGCAAGCGACCTCTCTTCGCTGATCGCGGCGCGGACACTCCAGGGCATTGGCGGCGGCGCCCTCCTACCTGTGACGATGGCGCTGGTCGGCGATCTCTTGCCGCCAGGCCGGCGACTCACCGCCATCGGGCTCGTCGGTGCGGTCGATACCCTGGGCTGGGTTTTCGGTCCAATCTGGGGTGCGCTTATCGTCAATCTGCTGATCGACCAGCCGGAACCTTGGCGTTGGATCTTTTGGATCAATCTGCCGCTCTGCCTTTTCGTCGCGGCCGCCATTCGAAAATCGTTTCCCCGATCGACGCCAACAGAAGGTCGCGGCACATCGGCCTGGCGACGACTGGACATTCTCGGCGTTATTCTGCTCGCATCCGCGATGGCACTATTCAATCTCGGGCTTTCAGCCGGCGGCGAGCTCGGGATCGCGGCCGGCTCTGGACTGAGGGCATTTGGCGGAACCCATAATCCCCTCGCCGACTATGTTGTGCCATTGGTTGTCGCGGGATTGGTGTTTTTTCTCGCATTCGTCCTTTGGCAAAGACGATCGCAAGACCCGCTCGTGCCGATGCGCCTGTTCGAGCACCGGATCATCGCCTCGGCGCTGGTCGGCAACGTCCTGATCGGCGCGGCCCTCATCGTGACTATGGTTGACATTCCGGTCGTAATCGCCTTGCTCGTTGATCCCGACCGTATCAGCGTCGTCAGCGCCACGATCCTGGCCCCGTTCACTGTAGCCATGGCCGTCCTCTCGCTGACCGGGGCTCGAGTTGCCCGCCGGTACAGCGTACGCACGGGCGCACTTTCGGCACTCGTCCTAGTCGGCGTCGGCTATGGCCTCCTTTGGTTGGGTTTGCGAAATGAAGACTACGTCCGGATGGTCCCGGGCCTCGTCATTGCCGGTATGGGATTCGGTCTGGTCGTCGCCCCCCTTGGCGCCTCGGTGATCGACGCTTCCCCAGCGGAAGATCGCGGGGCCACGGCTTCATTGACGATCGTCGCCCGCCTGCTCGGCATGACTGTCGGCATGTCCGCGCTAACTGGATTCGGTGTCCGCCGTTTGCAAACGCTGACCGAGCGCGCTGAACCGATCGTTCGGGGACCGGAGGAGTCGACGGCCGAGTTCCTGGTTCGCCAAAGTGCCTTTATCGAATCGGTCGCCATTCCACTGAGCATCCAGGTTGTGCGCGAGACATTTCTGATCGCGGCCGCCATCGCGCTCGTAGCCGCGATTCCGTTATGGATGATGACTACGCCTCACCATTCGCGCGCCGAGCGGCAGGGGAATAAGCGCTAGGCATCATCGCCGATCGCATCCCGCAGCGCTTTGACTGCCTCCGCGACAGGCACACCCGGCGCGAAGACGGCAGATCCAACCACAACCGTGTCCGCGCCGGCCTCGACCACTTGCCGGATGTTACTTGGCTTAATTCCGCCGTCCACTTGGAGCCTGCAACTCGAATTGCGTTCGTCAATCATGCGCCGCAGACGCTGAATCTTGTCGATCGTTGACGAGATGAACGCTTGCCCGCCGAATCCAGGATTGACGCTCATGATTAACACTTGACCGACTATCGGCAATACCTCCTCGATTGCGCCAAGCGGCGTGCCGGGATTGATCGTCACCCCCGGCACGGCTCCCGCATCTGAAATCGCCCTTAGCGTACCGTGGAGATGGGGACATGTTTCGACATGCACCGTAATCGAGTTCGCGCCCGCGGCGGCAAACTCAGCGACGTAATTCTCCGGTTCAACGATCATCAGGTGAACGTCGAGCGGGAGCCGCGTAGCGGAGTGAAGCGCTTCCGCCATCGGCATCCCGAACGAGATATTGGGGACGAACCGTCCGTCCATCACGTCGAGGTGGATATAGTCGACGCCCGCGGACTCCGCGGCGGAGATCTGTTCCCCCAGACGCAAGAGGTCGGCCGTCATGATCGAAGGCCCGATCCAGACTCGGTTCCCGCTCAATGTTGACTCTCCTCATGCATCGAAGCCGCGCGGCCTGCCGATTTCGGCTGCCAAGGCCACGACTTCGGACTATACTCCCCTTGTGAAGTTCGGCGACCAGGTTCGTGGGAACGCCGGCGTGCGTTCCTCCCCAATCGCACTGCCCGATCGTCAACACAGCATCGCAATCGCCGGGCACATGATCCCGCCACAACTCATTATTGGCGTGGCGTTTGTTGCCGTTGCCTGGCCGATGGCATGGTGGGGACCGCGGCCGTTTTCCGACCATACGTTTTTCCCGTTGTGGCTTGGCTATATTTTTACCGTCGACGGCATCGTCTTCCTTCGCGCCGGTTCTTCACTGCTCACTCGAGGTGGTCGTGCATTCGCGGCGCTCTTTCTCATATCTGCGCCCGCCTGGTGGCTCTTCGAAGTGGCCAACCGCTTTCTCGATAATTGGCAGTACCGGTTGCCAACCGAGTACGGGTTCTGGACGCATCACCTGCTCGCATCGATCTCTTTTTCAACCGTAATCCCCGCCATATTCGAGACCGCCGAGCTTTATCGCACAACACGGATCGGCGGCAAGCTACGGCATTGGTGGATGCTTCATCCGGCTAGCTCAGGGCTGGTCTGGATCTCAGTGGCCGGCGCCGTGCTCTTCCTGTCCTCCTTGGCCTTTCCAAACGCCCTCTTTCCGGCAGTCTGGCTTGGCCTGTTCTTCTGTATCGATCCGATCAATCGACTGTTGGGCCGTCCGAGTGTTGCCGCTCAGGTCGCTCATGGACGATGGGATACCGTCCTCGTCCTCTTCGCCGCCGGTCTTACCTGTGGATTTTTCTGGGAGATGTGGAACTATTGGTCGATGCCGAAATGGGACTACGACGTTCCCATCGTTGATCGCCCGAAGCTCTTCGAGATGCCACTCCTCGGCTATGGGGGCTACTTGCCTTTCGTGCTCGAACTCTACGCCGTCTACCATTTTGCCATTGGCTTTTTCGGGTCGCGCTGGAGCGATTTCCTCCGATTCGATCAGCCAAATGAAACGACCGTTGCTCAAGGCAATCGTTGATCGTTGTGCTGGGCCACGCCTATAATCGAGCGCTGTCGGCGAACCCCTTGGCATCCCCTCATCGATGGACGGCGACATGTGAACGTACTGGACCGCTTTGAACACACCGTGGAACGGTTGATGGAGGGGTCGATCGCTCGCATCTTTCGCAGCCAGGTGCAACCCGCCGAAATCGGTCGCAAGCTGGAACGCGCGATGGTCGAGAAGCAAATCGTGTCAGTCGGCACGACCTTGGCGCCCAACGACTATCGCGTCAGCCTGCATCCGCGCGACCTCGACGCGTTCAAGCAGTTTCTCCCGTCACTGAGCCGGCAGATGGAAACGCATGTCACCGACGTCGCCACCCGCCGCGGCTTCACTCTCGTCGACCGCGCCCGGGTCGAGGTCGTTGGCGACGAGGGCGTCTCCCGGCGGGCCATTCGCGTCGTGGCCAACATTGCCGACCGCGCGCCTCGTCCCATTTTGGAGGAAGGTGGCGCTCAGCGGACCGAAGTTTTTCGCGGCGTCCGCGCCCGGTCCGCGGCCGGTCAGGTTCGACTGCGCATTACGTCCGGCCCACGCCTAGGGCAGGAAGTCGAAATCCGCACCGGCGTCACCACGATTGGGCGATCGCTCGACAACGATCTGGTGCTCGACGTTGGCGATGTCTCGCGAAACCATGCGCGCCTCGAAGCGACGGATGGACAAGTCAAGCTCATCGACCTCGAGAGCACCAACGGTACACGGGTCAACGGGTCGCCGATCCGGTCACACAATATTCAGCCGGGCGATACGGTGACGATCGGTACAGTGACGGTCGAGGTGCTCGCGCCGTCCAGGGGGCACTGAGTCGCGGTGCGAAGCGACGATGCGCCATGAGCGACGTCATCTCGTTCGACTGGTTCGTCCTTGGATTGCGCCTCGCTCTCGTGGCGTTGCTCTATCTCTTTCTGTATCAGGTCGCGCGGGTCACCATGCGCGAAATCGTGCTGCTCGCGAGGCGCGACGAGGAACGGCCAGCGACTGGCCAGACATTCGCCCACCTGATCGTGATGGATCCCGCGGCGTCCGAGCTCACGACCGGAGAGACTTTTTCTGTGGCATCGCGGACTATCGTCGGCCGCCATGTCACGTGCGATGTCATCATCGAAGAACCATACGTTTCTGGCGAGCATGCGGAACTCTCGGCCGTATCTGGTCAGTGGTTCCTTCGCGACTTGAGCAGCACCAACGGTACATTTCTGAACGGTGAGCGTCTCGACGGGTATGCAGACATACACCCCGGTGACGTCGTACAATTCGGGCGGGTCAAGCTTGAGTTCGTGTCCTGACCCGCGGGCACGATGTTCAAGCGTTTCTGGTTTCTGCCCGCGCTTCGGGGCTTGGGAGGGAAGGCGCGTTGCAACACGACCCGCAGGTTGTTTCGCTTGACGTTGCGACTCCATGGCTGGGCGAGCGGACGGCGACAACGTCGCCGATCGAGATTTCCGCGTTGCAAGGACGGATTCGCCGCCTTGCTTCGCGCGCCGTACTCGGTCTTGCCGTCCTGCTGCTGATCGTCGCCGGAGCACTCCATTGGCTCCAGGACACGTATGACGACCAGGTCTTTCCGTCGGTCTACGTCGCCGACATGAACCTCGGCGGCTTGACCTTCGCCGAAGCGACGGACTCGCTTGACGAACGCATCAGCCTCTTGAACGAAACTGGCATCGCCTTTAGCTATGGTGGCAAACAATGGACGCCGTCACTCGAGCAACTCGGCGTCTCGTTTGACACGGAATCGTCGCTGGACCGCGCCTTTGAGATCGGCCGGGAAGTCGACGCTTGGCAGCGGATGTCGTCGACGACCAGTCTGCTCCGCGACGACCATCGCGTACCCCTCACCATCGAGCTCGATCGCAACAAACTCAATGCTTGGTTCGACCGGGCCGATCGCGAACTCGGCTTGCCGCCACACGAAGCGTATCTCGTCGTCGAAGGCGATCAGGTGCGGATCGAGCCAGAGGTCAACGGCACAATCGTCGACCGCGCCGCCGCCGAACAGGTGCTCTTTTCGGTCCTAGACCGGTTGCAACCGGTCCAGGGCGCGCTGCCGGTCGTCTCGATGACGGCCACAATCCACGCCGACGACCTAGTCCAGGCGCAGCAGCAACTTCAAACTGCCCTCTCACAGCCGATCAAGCTCGAGTACGAACGCGAGAGTTGGACACTGAACCCGGCCGACCTTGGCCAATTCGTGGTCCAATCCATTGATCCCGCCAAGCAGGGTGCCGCCGCGGTCACCGTCTCGCTCGACGAGAAGGGACTCGCACGGTGGCTCAACGAGAAAATCGCGCCCGAGATCAACCGCGATCCGGTGGACGCCAAAGTCGGCTGGAACGACAAACTCGTGTCCCTCGAACCGAGCGTTGACGGCATCAAGCTGAAGCCGACCACGCTCTCCGGGGCGGTCGCCGGGAGCTTCTTTTCGAATCACAGCACCATCGAAGTCCCGGTCACCGTCATCTCCCCGCGGGTCGACAGCAACAACTTGGGGGCCCTTGGCATCACGCATCGCATTGGCGTCGGCGACTCGAACTTTGACGGCTCCGATGGGGGCCGCGCGGAAAACATCCGTGTCGGCGCCAATTTACTCAACGGGACGTTGGTCCCACCGCACGGCGACTTTTCGTTCAACCATTCCATCGGCGTGATCTCAACCGACTCCGGCTTCGTCGAGTCGCAGATCATCGACGGCCAGGACATCGGCCGCGATATCGGCGGCGGTATCTGCCAGGTATCGACGACTGCGTTTCGCGCCGCCCTCATGGCCGGAATGCCCATTGTTGAGTGGTGGCCGCACACCTACCAGCTCAGCTTCTATGAGACAAACGGCTGGACTGCAGGCCTCGATGCTTCAATTCTCCAGCCCGAGGGCGATCCGTTTGGAGGTGGCGACTTCCGGTTCCAGAACCCGTTCGACACGTGGCTGCTCGTTGAGTCTTACACCGTCGATGCCGACGTGGTCATCGTGATCTACGGCCCCGATTCTGGCTATCAGGTCAACATCAGCGAGCCGGCGTTCGGTCAGACCTATCCCGAGGAACCGAACGAGGAACGCGTCGATCCTGAGCTTCCTCCTGGCACAATCAAGCAGATGATGGCTGCTCAGGAAGGTTTGGACGTCTCCTATACGCGGGAAGTCCTGGACCGTGATGGCAACGTCGTCCTTCAGGATGATTTCATCACCCACTTCTACGCTCGCGGCAACGTTTGGCAGGTGAGTCCCGATATGCAGGGCAAGTCGCCCGCCGCGTCGAGCTAAAGACTGATGGCGAACGGCACGCCGGAACCATTGAGTCAGCCGGCAACGGTTTCACGCCGTTTGCCGGCTCGAATCCCCGGCAGCCTGTCTCTTGTATTGCCGGCCCACAATGAAGAGGAAAACATCGAGGTCGTCGTCAAGAGGGCGCTCCACGTGCTTCCCGCCTTCGCCGACGACTTTGAAGTCATTGTGGTCGATGACGGCAGTCGCGACCAAACACCGCTCATCGTCGACGCGCTTGCCGAGACCGATCATCGCGTTAAACTGATTCACCATTCTCGTAATCGGGGCTATGGTGGCGCGCTCATCTCAGGCTTCGAGGCCGCGACCGGCGACTTCGTTATGTTCATGGACGCCGATCGCCAGTTCGATGTCGCCGACATCGGTCTCCTCGCTCCGTTCGTCGACCGCTTCGATATCGTCGCCGGTTTCCGTATGGAGCGAAATGACCCGCTCCACCGGCGAGTCTTCGCCGAGATCTTCAACGTCACGGTGCGCGTGCTTTTCGGCGTCCACCTGCGCGACATCGATTGCGCCTTCAAGATCTTTCGGGGCGATTTGCTCCGCTCAATCGTGCTCACGTCGCCCGGTGCGTTGATTAACACCGAGATTCAGGCCAAGGCCCGGCGCCACGGGGCGACCATCGAACAGGTCGGCGTCCACCACTACCCGAGGGTTGCCGGCGAGGCGTCAGGCGGCAGCATTCGGGTAATACTGCGCGCCATGCGGGAGACCGTGGCACTTTGGTGGCGGATGCACGACTACAAGCCGCCGTCCGACGCTCCCGACCCTCGCGGGCCTCACATAGCCGGCGACCTGCTCCTCGCACTGTTGGCAATAGCGACATTGGGCACCGTCGTCGCCACCGCGGGCCGCTGGCGACGCAAAAAGAGCTCGCTAGGTTTTGTCACGGTCGAGCGGTAGCCGTCGCAATAGTTCGGTCGCGGTCAATCCACGAAACAGAATGCGCTTGCCGCGGGATGACTGTCCCGCAATGATCTCGATGGTTGACTTCGGGACCCCCACTTTTTCCGCCAGCATTCGGACCATCGCGACGTTCGCCGCCCCATCCACCGCGGCCGCGCCCACTCTGATACGGACGACATCGGCCTCTATCGGTCCGATGCCGTTGGGCTGCGATCGGGGAGAAACGCGGACGGCCAACACAGCGCCCTCGGCGTGTTGCGTGACGAACGCGGGCAGGACGATTGATTCTTGCCGCATGATGTCGCGCACGTCGGTCCTCGGATGTCTACTCAGGCGGCCTGGCAAACCCGAGCGCGCTTTTGAAGATCCCGCCCGACGTCACTGAGCACGCCAGATGGGACCACCGGGCGTCGAATTGACGCGCTGAGCTCGGTGATGGTCAGGTCGTCGAGAAGCGTTTGGGTCCGATCCGAAACCATCCGATCCGAGATGTACACCGGTCCCTGCCCGCCAGCGACCCCAACTGCATCGATAACGTCTTGACCGGTCAGCAGACCCGAGATGTTGATCTCGCGCCCAAAAAAGCGATTCTCGACGACAACCACTTCCAGCGCCGCACCGGTGTGACGATTGAAGCGATCGACTGCCTCTCGCATTGTGGGACCAATGAGCGTCGCGCACGCGATCGTCCCGCGCGCCCCGGCCATGCTACCCACCCTCGTCGGCCGCAAATAACCATCCAGGTCTTCGAGAAAGTGCCGCGTAATGCCGATACCGTCTTCGATTTGTGGATAACCGTCGTACAGCGCCGCATCCGGCACAGGCTGCCCGGTCATCAGATAGAACTCATCGCCGAGATGGAAAAATGTCTCGCCGCGCTCTTGCCGGAAATACTCCTGCCAGCGTTCAGCGGCCTCAATGACGCTAGCCGCTTCATCCGGTTCGTAGCGCCGGACCTCGATCTGCTTTCCCGGCAGTAGTCGCATGCAGGTGCGGGACTGCCGAATCTGCTTCGATTGGCGCTCCAGGCCAAACTTGGTCAAGCCAACTGGCACGCCGGCAATCGAAATGAGCCGCTCGAAGGTCGCCAAGTCGCGAACACTTCGATCCATCTCGATGCCGTCGTTGACCCCTGGGCAGAGCACGAGTTGGGCGTGAAAGTCGATGCCCGCTCGGTCCAGCCGCGTCAAATCCTCCATGATCCGCGCCCCTTTCGGGTTGCCGACGAGGGCCACCCGCAGCTCCGGATTCGTGGCATGCACCGAGACGTGCATCGGACTCAAGTGTTGTTCTTCGATCCGCTGCCAATCCTCCTCCGAGAGATTAGTAAGTGTCACGAAGTTTCCGTAGAGCATCGAGTATCGAAAGTCGTCGTCCATTACGTAGAGCGACTTCCGCATCCCCTTCGGGATCTGTTTGATAAAGCAGAATGGACAGGCGTTCTCGCAGAT
>JBOGUE010000545.1:0-10940 GCA_050695955.1 Thermomicrobiales bacterium
GCGCGCCCGCGGCGCGCGGGAGCGGAGTTGCGGCGCAGGTCCCTCCCCTACGAACGACGATCGCGCTCTCGCCGCCTTCCGCCTTCCGCCTCGCCGCCCCCGTCCGTGGTACCCTCAATGCCGTGCCGGAACAGGCCGGCGCACCGACGCGATCGCGAGACACGGGCGCACGAAACGCATGCCGGACTTGCCGGATTTCTTCCGCACCGACGACAGGCAGTTGTGGCTGCTGATCGGGCTCTGCCTGGTGATGATCTATACCATCCAGGCGGTTGAAGAGGCGGTCGAGGGAGCCTGGCCCCACCAGCGCCGCCCCTCGACGATGCTCCCCCGCGCCCGCGCTGTCCACACCATGTGGGGACTCGTCGCTCTCCTCGTCCTACCTGGCATGCTCCTCGCGATCATGAACGTCGGGATGATCGTCTGGAAAGACGTCACCCGGCCGGAAACCCTGGCGCTCGGCGGGTTGTTTCTCGCCATCGGCTGGGGGATTTTCCTGCTCGGCAGCATCGACCGGTTGCGCCTGCGCCGTTTCGTCGGCAACGTCGGCTTGCCGGGCGCGATCGCGCTCACCCTGGTGCTGCTCATCGGCGACCTTCTCTTATTGATCGCCTTCTTGGATGTCCGGCCAACGCTTGATACGATCAAGGACGCCCTGCCGTTCGTCGACTGACAACGGCCCAACCGCCCCGCCCTCACCAGCCGGGCAGATCGAGTGGCGCCGCGATTCATGACGCACCACGACGCACACGAGCCAAACACCCCGCCCCCCGCCTCCCGTCCTAGCTGGACCCGCATCGAGCGGAGGTCGGGGATTCGTGAGGACGTGCGCAACGAGCCGTCAGCCGTCAGTTCCGCGACGCCGCTGGACCAGACGTCAGAGGTAGCCGTCCCTCGGGCGGCCCGCGCCAAGCGCCTGCGCTCCGCCATGCCGCGCCGGGAGCCGGCGCCACCGCTGCCGCCTCTGCTCGACGACCCGCACTTCCGCACCTTGATGGTCTCACGGCTGCTGTCCCAGATGGCCCAAGGCGCAATCATCTACGCGCTGCTCATCGTCCTCGTCGACCAGACCGACGCCCCCTTCTTCAACTCGATCTTCGTCGCCTGTGCCATCATCCCGGCGATCTCGTTCGGACTGCCGGCCGGTTTCGCCGTCGACTCCCTGCCCCGGCGGCCGATGCTGGTCCTGCTCAACCTGTTGCGCTTCCTCTTCACCTTGGCGTTGGTCGCCAAAGAGCCGTCGATCCCCGGCATCTTCGCCGCCGCCCTCGGCCTCTGGACCATCCACCAGTTCTATGCCCCATCCGAAAGCGCGGCCATGGCAGCACTGGTGCCGAAAGAGCGCTACGTCGCCGCCCAGGCGATTTCGAACCTCTTCCTCTCGATCGCCCAGGCGCTCGGCCTGGTCATCCTCTCCCCGCTACTGCTCAAGTTCGCCGGCCCGACGTCCCTCTTCGCCTTCTGCGCCGGCCTCTTCGTCGTCGCCATGATCCTCACCGCGCTCCTGCCGCCCGTCAACGACTACGCTGGACAAGCCGGCAAGCGCATCTCCACCCGCCCGCCGACGACAATCCGCGGCGCGCTGCTGACCGGCTGGCGGATCGCCCGCACCGACCACGTCATGTACGAGGTGCTGACCGACGACGTGCTGGTCGGCATCGGCGGCAGCGCCCTGATCGTCATCATGCCGCTCTACTTGAAGGGAGTCCTGAACACGGGGGCGGAAAACACCGTCTTCGTCTTCGCCCCAGCCGCCCTGGGGTTAGTGATCGGCCTGCGCCTCTCACCGGTGTTGGGCCGCATGTTCGGCGCGCGGCGCGTGGCGACGGCCGGGCTAATGCTCTTCTCCCTCAGCGTCGCCGCCCTCGGCTTCGTCGAGCCGATCCGCGACTTCCTCAACGACGTCCTGCTGATTCCGACCGACGATCTGGCCCGCGCGCTCCATATCCAACCACTGATCCTGCTGGTGATGCTCCTCTCGGTCCCGGCCGGATTCGCCACGTCGGTCGTCAGCGTCGCCTCGCGTTCGGTCCTGCTGGCACGCACGCCCCCGGCGCAACGCGGCCAAGTCATCGCCACCCAATCACTGCTGCAAAACCTGGGCGCGCTGATTCCGACCCTTTTGGCCGGCGTCGCCGCCGACATCATCGGCGTCGAGCGCGTCGCCATCGCCATCGCCGCCATCATGGCCGTCGGCGCCGTCGCCGCCCTCGCCATCTACCGCCCGTCGCCCATGCCGTCCGCGACGACATAGGGGTCGGGAGTCAGGGGTCAGGGGTCAGGGAGAGCACGACGTATCGTCCCTGACTCCTGTCCCCCGACTCCTAGCCCCTTTCGCGCAGCCAGCGCACAATATCCTCCCGCCGCAAGCTGATAATGTGGTGGCCGACGATGTACGCCTTCAGCTCGCCGACAAACGCCGCGTGCCGGATCGTATAGATCGGCATGTCGAGCAGGCGCGCCAGCTCCTCAGGGTCGTAGTGGTCGTGACGCAGCAGTTCATCCATCGACTCATCGAGCCGGTCCCTGGCAACCATCGCGAGCTCCTTTCCCACGCCAAACCGTGACTCGTCACGCGCGATCATTCGTAGGAATGCGCTTGCCTACCAGTCTAGCAATTGACACAAGAGGGAGCGGCAAGGACAGGGAGGTCCAAAAAGTAGGGGCGGACACATCGGTCCGCCCCCAAAACTATCGGCCTCCATCGAAGGTCGCACCGAACTCCTACCCCATCGTCGTCGGCAGCACGGCCGCGTCGATGAACCAGCGTTCTCCCACCTTGACGAAGATGACGTGATCTCGCCCCCGGTACTCGTCGCCGCCAACGTCAGGCGGTATATAGGCGAGGGCACCGACTCTGCCGTCGGGCAGAACGCGGAAATCGTACAGAGGCCAGGGAACGACCATGGGTCCTAGACGAGCTTCGGCTGGCTGCGCCAGCAAGGAGACAAGCTCACGAACCGGAAGGTGGCCATAATCACGGCGTGCTGCCTCGTCGCTCTCGAGTGCCAACTGGCGGAGGCGATCCCCCGCGTAGTAGCACGCCCAATACTCGTGCCAGGTGGCAGCTACGGCGGCAACCGTCTGAGGGTCGGGCTGAGGACCGCTCGGCAGATCCGGCGGAAGCGTGGGAGGCATGGCGGAATCGATCGCCGGCGTGCTGGACAATGGCTGGGCCGCAAAGATGCGGAGGACATTCTCGATCGCTCGAGGCTCCACCGTGCACTCGGATGGATCAACCGCCTCGGGCGTTCCCGGTCCCGCGAGTTGTGGCGCGGGGATAGTCGCACCCCGTTGCTCATCCGGTGGAATGAAACGAAACGCGAGAAAGCCGGTCACCGCCGTCACGATCAGCAGCGCTGCCGCAAGCCGCTCGAAACCGAACCGTCGCCGCCCTCTGTGCTGTCGATCCAGTGGCGCCTGGACCGCGCCCGGCCACAACCAAGCCGAGGCACTTGGAGCCGAGTTTGGCCCCGTCGCCGTGAGTGCTGTCGCGGACATCAGCTTTCACGCCTCGTCACGACATGGGGTACGCATGTGGGTAGCATCGGCGCCGGATGGAGCATTGACAGCGTGACACCGGTGCGCTAAGACAGCGGTCAGCCCCGCATCGGATCGCGTTCGCCCGGGGATGACCGATGCCGGCAGCCGCGCGCCCACGCCGCCAGCCGACCGACGACTGGCAGCAACTGCGTCTCATCGTCGCCTCGCCCGCCCAAGCCTCCTACGAGTTGCTGCGCCCCATCGTCCTCTTCGGTCAACCGCCGGCCGAGCGCGCCCACCAGACGGGGGTGTCGGAGCGCACCCTGCGCCGCAAGGTCGCGCGCTTCGAGGCGACCGGGATGCGCAGCCTGTTCGAGGCGGACGACCCGCCGACGGCGGACCGGCGGGTCTTGCCGCTCGGGATCCGCAAAGCCATCGTCGAACTGAAGGCCGAGTACCCGCCGCTCAGCCTGCGCGAGATTGCCGCGATCTGTCGGGCGCGCTTCGACCGCGCCGTCAGCCACCACACGGTCAAGCAGGTGTTGGACGCCGAGCCCCTGCCGCTGCACCCGCCGCGCCGGCTCCCGCGCTACCGCGACATCCCCGACCCGGTGCGGCGGCGCAAGGTCATCGTCGACCTCTTCGCGGAAGGGTGGAGCCCCACCGCGATCGCCGGCTACCTCGAAACCACCCGCACCCGCGTCTACGAGACGCTGGCGCGCTGGGAGACGGAGGGGTGGCCGGGGCTGGAGGACCGCTCGCGGGCGCCGCACCGGCCGGCCCGCAAGGTTGACCTCAAGACCATGGCGCTGATTCGGCGACTCCAGGCGAACCCCGAGCTCGGGGAGTTCCGCATCCACGCCGCGCTGGCGCAACTGGGGATCGACCTGTCGCCCCGCACCTGCGGCCGCATCCTGGCCCTGCACCGGGAGTTGGGGGCACCGCGATTGACGACCGCGCCGCACGAGGCGCAGGCGATGCCGTTCGCCGCCCAGCGCCGGCACCAGTACTGGTCGGTCGACGTGCGCTACGTCGAGGACCACGCCTTGGGCACGGGCAAACCGGCCTATGCCATCTCGATCCTGGAGAACTTCAGCCGGGCGCTGCTGGCCACCGCGATCTCGCCGCGCCAGGACTTGACCGCGTTCCTCATCGTGCTGCGGGCGGCGGTGGAGGCGCACGGGGCGCCCGAGGCGCTCGTCAGCGACGGCGGCGGCATCTTTCGGGCCAACCAGGCCTGCGCCGTCTACCGCGCCCTGGGGATTCGGAAAGAAGAAATCGAGCGGGGTCAAGCCTGGCAGAATTACATCGAGACCCACTTCACCATCATGCGGCGGATGGCCGACTACCACTACGCGAAGGCCGCGAGTTGGGCCGAGCTGCGGGCCGTCCACGACCGCTTCTTCCACGACTACAACCACCAGCCCCACGCCGCCCACGGCGACCGCCCGAAGGGGCGCCGCAACCCGGCGACCGTGCTGGGCTGGGTCCACGGGGCCTGGTGCGACCCGGCCGACCTCGACCGGCTCTTCCGCCTGCGGGCCACGCGCGTGCTCAACGCCGGCGGCTCGGTGCGCTTCCGCCACTGGCACCTCTACGCGGAGCGGGGCCTGGTCGGCGAACGGGTCGCCGTCTGGGTCTGGGACGGGACGGTGACGCTGGAGTACGCGGCCGAGACCCTCGCCCAGTACCCGGTCGCCGTCGAGGCCGACGGGCGCCGGATCCGCGAAGTCGGCGAACCCCGGCTCTACGCGACCGGCCACGCCTCGCCGCAGCCATTCCTGTCGCCGCTGGACGAGACTGAATGGCGGCCGGCGCAGCGCCTAGCCCCCTACCGGCCGCGTCGGAAACGGGAGGCGGAAGGCGTGCAGGAACGCCTATTCCGAGCGGAGCAGGAGGCGTCAGGAAGCTGAGCGCCGCCTCGGCCACCGATGCGCCCCGCCCCTGTCTCGGGGTTCATGGCGAGGTGTGCCCGTGGAACCCCAGAGCGACGCGGCCACTACGAATCATCTCGCCTCCGCCAACTGTCGCAGCACCCGCTTGGGCAGCTTGCAGATCATGGTGTACGCAGGATCGAAGACGTTGCCGACGTCGTACTCCACGCACAGTCCGAGCAGCGTGCTGGCCGCCACCACGTCCAGCTTCCAGTCGCGCTCCAGCCAGCGCACCATTTCGGTCGTCGCGTGCTGCAGCGCCTGGTCGAGCGGCCGCGCGTTGCCGGCCGTGAAGATGTACTCCTCGTTCTCGCCGCGGGGCCAGCCGATCTGCTCGCCCTTCCGCAGGTCGACCGTGAACTCGACGTCGAACGAGATTTCGATCCCGGTGCCCGCGATCTCGCCGTCGCCCTGGGTGGCATGGCCATCGCCCACGAACAGCAACGCCCCCGGTACGAAGACCGGGAAATACACGGTCGCGCCCGCCCGGAATCCGCGGTAGTCCATGTTGCCGCCGTGCTCCGCGGAGGTCGCCGTCGAGATCGCCTGCCCGCGTGCCGGCGCCACGCCGAAACACCCCAGCATCGGATCCAGGGGCAGCCGCAGCCCTTCGAGCCCGGGAACCGGCGTTTGCAGCGACGCTTCGCCCCGCGCGAGGTCCACGGCCCACACCACGAGCGGCCGCTCCGGCAGGTGTGGGACGAACTCCGGATCGACCACGTTCGGCGCGAGCACGGGTGCCGACACGCCGGTCGGGCGATTGGGAACGAGCCGATCCAGGCGCACGATCAGCGTGTCGCCCGGCTCCGCTCCCTCGACAAAGAAGGGACCGGTCATCGGATTGCCCCACGGGGTGACCGGCTCCCCGGTCGCGTCCTGGCCGAGGGAGTCGACGGTCGTCGTCACGACCGTGTCGCCCGGCGCGATCCGCAGCGCCGGCGGATGGGAGCCCATCGCGGTGTAGTACCGCTCCGGTGCGAACGCGTGCCTGGCCATCCCGCTCCTCTCGGTTCCCTAACGCGCTGCAGGCAACCTGCCTGATCCAGCTCACACTACAGCCCACGTACGATGCCTGGCGGCCGACCTGGGAGACCGTCTGCCCTCCTCTTGGCGCGGAGGTATCCGTGTTCCGCCACAGGCGCAATCCATTCGGGACCGCCTGCACCCGCGACACCCCTCCACGGCGGCAGACGGACCGACCGTCTGCCTTGCATCGTACCCCACGGGCACATCGAGGCACCGTGGCGATCCTCATCCTCAGACACGACCAGCACCATGAGAGAGCCGAATCCGTTCGCGAGGGCCACATCGCCGGGCTAATCCCACGCGAGGCCGGTGGTGAAGAAGGCGCACCACTTGCCACGGCCGGGTGCACGCAGATGTCAAGGAGGTCGGCTCTCCCGCGTCCCTGCTGAGATGCGGCCGCGGCCAACGTCGAGCCAGGTACTAAGCAGGGCGTTGAAGACCTCGCGCGGGTCGTGCCGGCGTTGGGGGGCCTCCGGATCCATCAAGGTCAGGTAGGGGGCGACGAACGCCCACTCCTCGTCGGACACGTCCGTCGGGTACGGCTCGCGGGGCGGCTTCTCTTCCATGCCGCGAGCGTACCAAGTCCATAACAGGCTCTAGCGAGCGCCGAGCGCGCCGACCGACCGACGGTCAAGCGGCGCTTCGCCGCTGGCGACCGTCGGCTGTGCCCGGCAGTCCCCGCGGCGCCCGCCGCGTGGTGCGTTGCGGCCTTGCCTCCGGTCACCGATGCTGCCCGCATACGCCCCCCATGTCGTGGCGAGGCGTGCAGCTTTGCCCCCAGGTGTTGGACGAAAACTGGATCAGGACCTGAAACCGCGTCCCGTTCGCGAAGGCGCCGCTCCGTCTCGACGAGCGCCGGGTCGAGATGCCGGCGGTTAGGCCCAAACCATTGACCGCTCACGGCCTCGTCGAGATAACGGCTCAGCGCATCGATCTGATGAGAATCACGTCTGAGCATCGCGCATTTCCTGTTCTTGAGCGGGCACCCCAAGCATCTCCCGCAACCGCCCATAGGCACGGAACTGGGCAAATTTCACCGAGGCGAGGCTTCGACCGAGGATGGCGGCAATCTCCGGTCCCGTGTGACCGGCGAGTCGCGGTTCGACAATCGCGCGCTGGTCAGGCGGGAGCCGCGCCAAGACGCCCCAGACTGCCCGCCGGTCGGCGGCGACGAGCGCGGCTTCGTCCGGCAGATGCTCTCGCGTGCCGTCAGCCATCTCCTGGGCAGCGTCGAGCGGCGCGGGCGACATCCGCCCCTTGTAGCTGTCGACGACCACGTTGTGGGCAATCGTGAAAAGCCAACTCCGGAAGGAACCGGCATCGGTCCGGAACGACGGAATAGCGGCCAGCGCCTTCGTGAAGACTTGGCTCGTCGCGTCCTCGGCCGCTTCCTTGCTGCCCAGCCGCCGGTAACAGTAACGATAGACGGGATCGACGTACCGCCGGTAGAGGAGCGCAAATGCCTGAGGATCGCGCCGCGCCGCCGCGGCCAGTTCGCGGTCTTCCCGCTCGCCCGCGTCGACCGCCTCAACCGGCGTCCTAGCCGCTATCGCGCGACCACTGCTCACCACCCAGAGCCCCTATCGCGCCAACTCGCTTCGCCTATAACAGGAAACGATAGAACGGCAAGATGGTTAGCACCTCACTATTCAGGGGAGACGTGGTTCGAAGTCAGTCGGCTTCCAGCCGACTTCCGTCACTGAGCCGTGGACTTCAGTCCGGGGCGGCGCACACGACCGCGACGGTCCGATTGTCATCGGACGCCCAACCCAGCACGTTCTCCGTCGTGCGCCCCTAAGCCTCACCCCGCTCCACCATCTCCCGCGCGATCCGCGCCGCGCCCTCCTTATCCTCCGGCTCCAACTCCCCGTCGATCACCATCTCCCGCAACGCGTCCTTGATCACCGCAATCCAGCGACCCGGCGGCCGATCGAACATCGCCATCAAGTCGTCGCCGTCCAGCGGGCTCTTCATCTGCGCCAGCGCGTGCTCTTCCTCCACCCGTTCAATGTGCGCCCGCAGATCCGCCACCCGCGCCGCCGCCGCCTGTTGCTTCTGCTCCCGCGCCGAGGTCACGTCGGCCGCAACGAGATCGAGCAGGTCGTCGAGCACCCTATCCGCTTCCAACATCAACCGCCGCACGGCGCTGTCGGTCCAATCCGGTTCGTAGGCGGCCGGCCGCAGGTGCAGCTCGACCAGTCGCGCCACGGCCAATTGCGTCGCCTTGTCCGCCTTCAGCCGCTGCAAGAGGCGGGTCGCCAGGTCTGCCCCAATCCGTTCGTGCCCAAAAAAATGGACCTCACCGAATTCGTCCACCGAGCGAGTCAGCGGCTTGGCTGAGTCGTGCAGCAGCGCCGCCCAGCGGACAATCGGCCGCGCCGGCGTCCGGTCGACGACCCGCAACGTGTGTTCCCAGAGGTCCTTTTCGCGATGGATTCCCGGCCGCCCCGTCGCCTCATCGGCCATCGGCGCCAGCTCCGGCATCGCCTCGATCAGCAGACCCGTGTCGATCAGCGCGTCCAGCCCATGGGACGCAAACTCACCGGTCAGTAGCTTCGTCAGTTCCGCGTAAATCCGCTCCTTGCTGATCCGCGCCAGGTTCGGCGCGCCCCGCTGCATCGCCTCGAACGTCGGCCAATCGATCCGAAACCCGAGTTGCGCCACGAACCGCGCCGCCCGCGGCAGCCGCAGCGGATCCTCCGCGAACCGCTCGTCCGGATCGCCGACCGCCCGCAAGACCGACAGCGCCAAATCCGCCTCGCCCCCGAACGGATCGATCAGTTCCCCCGTCGTCGCATCGACCGCGATGGCATTCACCGTGAAGTCGCGCCGCGCCAGATCGTCGACCAGATTCCCGACGTGCTCAACCGCCGGATGCCGCGTCTCGTCCGGGTAGTGCTCACGCCGGTAGGTCGTGATCTCAACCTGAACCTGACCCTGCATCTGGATCGGTGTCTTCGTGCCGAAAATCAACCCGACCGTCCCGAACCGCTCACCCACGAGATAGACGGCGTCCGCGCCGGCGGCCCGCCCCATTTCCTGCGTCCGCTCCGGCAGCGCATTCGTCGCAAAGTCGAGGTCGTGCGGCAGCTCGCGCCCCATCAGGACGTCGCGCACAATCCCCCCGACGAGGTACAGCTCCGCCCCACCCTTTGCAAACGCATGGGCCAGATCGTGCACAACTGCCGCTTGCGCGAGCGGCAGCGCGGCGAGTACCGTCTTATCGGCGTGCAGAGGCGAGGTCATGGCACATCACGAAAACACTCACAAACACTTCCCAAAGAGCGAACGGCACAGCGCCGTCCGCTTCAATAGCCAGTCTAATCCACCACCTTTGCGGCTTTCACCGCCATCGTACCGCCTCGCCGCCTTCCGCCTTGCCGTCCTTGCCGCCCTCGTCCCATCGGCCGCTGTCGCGCACGAACGGTGGTTCGTCGAGGACGAAGGCCCCGCGCCGCCGGAGTGGGGCGACTTCTTCTCGCTCCCCGTCCTTCTCGCACTGCTCGGCGCCGTCGTCGCCCTTGCCATCCTTGCCGTCCTCCAACGCCGCTTAGGCGATCCCCTCTGGCCGCGACCGCCCTTCTTTCAACGCCTGGAACCGTGCGCGCCAGCCATTCTTGCCGTCCAAACCGCGATCACGATGATCTACGCGGCAACCCAGCTCGATCTCTTCGTCCCGAACATCGACCTGCCCCGCAATGCCGGCGGCGTCCTCGTCGCCGGCATCACCATCGTCGCCGCCTTCTCCTTCATCACCGGCGTCCTCACCCGCCTCGGCGCGCTGGTCATCATCGGCTTGGTCGTGCTCGGTCTCGCCTTCGCCTCCTGGTACGAGGTGCTCGAGCAAATCCTCTTCGTCGGCATCGCCCTCTATCTCGTCGCCGTCGGCCGCGGCGTCATCCGCATGGACGAGGGGCAAGAGGAAGACCGCTTCGCTTTCATGGACCGGCTCCTCCCGCACGCCCTAGTGATTCTTCGGATCAGCGCCGGCATCTCCGTCGTCACCCTCGCCTTTACGGAGAAGTTGATCAACGTCGACCTCGGCATCGCCTTTCTCCAGGAATACCCTCGCTTCAACGTCGCCCAAGAGCTCGGCATCGACTGGTTCACCGACCGCCGCTTCGTCTATGCCGCCGGCATCGTCGAATGCGTCGCCGGCATCGCCCTCCTCGCCGGCTACCTGCCCCGACTGGTCATCCTCGTCCTCTGGATCCCCTTCAACCTCGGCATCCCCTTCCTGCCGCCCCAGGAGCTGATCGGCCACCTCCCCATCCTCGCCACCATGTACGTCATCCTCGTCCGCGGCACCGAAGGCGTCCCCGCCCCCGAAACCCACGTCACCGACCCCCAACCGCCCCAGCACCCCGCATCTCGCGCCGCCACCCCCAACCGCGAGGGAGCCCGGCCATGACCGGCGTCCACTGGCTGCACACATCCAGGCTGAACGCAACCCGCATAGGGGCGGAGCGCCGTGTCCGCCCGCGTTCCGACCGCAAT
>JBOGUE010000546.1:0-5577 GCA_050695955.1 Thermomicrobiales bacterium
CCCTTACCCTGCTTGCCGAACTTACCGAAATACGACAGGTCGCGCCGAATCTGGGCGGCTGTGACGCCAATGTGGTCGGCCAGCTCATCCGAGGAGACGGAGTTGATCCCGCGATCCTGCAACTCCCGCAATGTGCGAATGTAGACTGGCAGGCGCCGGATCACGATGTCGGGGATCGTCTCGGTCAACGTCATCGGGGCAGCGTGGTTGGGTCGGCCGTTGCGCGGTCGGCGCTGGCGATCCTCCCTCCGCGGTGGATCGACGAACGCGTACTCGACCCCATCCTGCCGCTCGCCACGCACCGTCGCCATCGTCGTTCGTCTCGCTACCTGATCTGTGTCCCAGTACCAACACCCCGCTGGGCGCGCACGCCATCGTGCGTTCTTTCACGAAGTATCCGCGACCACCGACACTCCCGTCAAAGCCAAACCCGCCCTCATCGGCGCTACAATGCCCTAACGCCTAACGCCTATCGCCTATCGCCTAAACAGAGAGGTAACCATGCAGATCGGCGTCACCTTCCCCCAACTGGAAATCGGCCCTGACCCAGCAGTCCTGCGCGAGTACGCACAAACGGCCGAAGGGCTCGGCTACGATTTCCTGACGATCTACGACCACGTCCTCGGCGCGGATACCACGAACCGTCCCGGCTGGAGCGGCGCCTACGCCGCCGGGGATCAGTTCCACGAGCCGTTCGTCCTCTTTGGCTGGCTGGCCGCGGTCGCGCCGAAACTCGCGCTGGCGACCGGCGTCGTCGTCCTGCCCCAGCGGCAGACGGCCCTGGTCGCCAAGCAAGCGGCGGAAGTCGACGTCCTCACCGGCGGGCGGTTGCGCCTCGGCGTCGGCATCGGCTGGAACGAGGTCGAGTTCGAGGCCCTCAACGAAACCTTCCGCAACCGCGCCCGCCGTTACGAAGAGCAGATCGAACTCCTCCGACGACTCTGGACCGAGCCGGTGGTTGATTACCACGGCCGCTATCACAACGTCACCGAAGCCGGCCTCAACCCCCTCCCGATTCAGCGACCGATCCCGATCTGGATGGGAGGTCGCGCCGAGGCGGCGCTCGAACGGATCGGCCGGCTCGCCGACGGCTGGATGACTCAAACGCAGCTCGACGACAACCTGCGCGGCATGATCGAGCGGGTCCGTGGCTACGCCGAGTCCGCCGCCCGCCCGCGCGACGCCGTCCAGATCGAGGCCCGCGTCTCCCTCAACGCCGCCCCTGCATCCGAATGGCGCACCATCGTCGACGAATGGCGCACACTCGGCGCCAGCCACCTCGCCGTCAACACCATGCGCGCGGGACTGGATTCGCCCCAGGCCCACATCGACGCCATCCGCCGCTTCTGGGAAGTGATCAACGGCTGAAACGCAAGGTGCTCATCCGGAAGAATTGGTGCCTGCTGATACCTGATACCTGATAGCTCGTCGGCTCAAACACCCTCGTCCCAAAAGACCCGGTGGAACTCCGCGCTATCGTAGAAGCCGACGATGCTGACGATCTTGGCGTCGGCGATGCGGAACACGGCCACCTGTTCGGAGATCAGATCCCGGCCCAACCGGCGCGACGGCTCGCGCACGACGAAGAGGACTGCCGCGCGGTCCTCTTGCACGATGACGTCGGTCACCTCCCATCGCGCGTCGGGATATGAGGAGACGACCGCTCCGAAGTGGTTGACAATCTCCCCGGCAGGCCGCACCGGCGGCTGGTGCGGCAACGCGCGAAAGGTCGCGTGCGGCGCCAGGGTCGCCTCGAGCCGCTGTGGATCGCGGTCGTCGATGGCCGCGAAGAATTCGCGAGCCAACCGCTCGACCAAAGGTGGGCTCGGTGGCGCATAACTCATCGGCTGCACGTCCCAGCGTAGGACCTGATCGTCATTCGTCGGCATCGGGCGTGTTCCCCTCCGGCGCCCGCGCGCCGCGTCCTCCTGACGCCTACGTCCTCCATGGCCGCGTCCGCTTACCCCTCACCACCGGCCGGCGCCAGCCGTAGCAACTCGTCCAAGTGGGAGCGAGCGGCGGGCGAAATCCCCTCCCGCGCGCCGACCCGATCCAGCGCGCGATCCAACTCCGCCAGCACCTCGCGATCATGATCCGCCAGATGCTCCGCGAGTGTTCGCAGTTGCCAGTCGTGCTCGCGCCGGCTTGTGCCGACGCGCGCCCACGCGGAGTCGGGCAGGCTGCGCAGCAACGAACAGGTGCTCTGCCGCAACCGCCGGAATTCGGCCACAATCTCCAACGCGTTCGCCTGCTGGTCCCATTGCCGCTGCGCCGGCGTCCGCGCCGTCTCCGGCAGTTTGTCCAGGTTCGGGTTGTTCCTATTGGCAATCAGGTGCAGCTTCGGGAAGATGCGCAATTCCTCATCCCGGAGACGAACGAGCAGGTCCTTCACCGACGGCTCGCCCCGGTAGGCACTTCGAGTCAGCTTGGTCCGATCATGCACCGGCGTCAGCCATCGCGAGAGGTGGTTGACCGTGTAATGGAGCCGGATGATGAGCGCGTTATTGTCGAGGTCGGAGACCTTGACGTCCGCCCCGGTCATTCCCCTCGTCCCGCTCCCGCTCAGTCTATCCGCCGTCTGCATCCCTCGTCCTGCTTCCTGTCCAAACTCGTCCGTTAGGATCCTCGCGGGAGCGACGTTAGCGATCGTAGTCGATCCTTGCCGCCCTTGCCTCCCTTGCCGCCCTCGTTACGTCAGCGCGTCGAGCGCTTGCTGGAGGTGCTCCCCGTCGTGGTCGCACACGTGGTCAGCCAACCAGTGCAGCGTCACCGAGCCGAACACGCCGTGCTCGCCGCGCCGCTCCCACACTTCGGCCGGCAACCCGCGCAAGAGCTCGACCAATTGCCCGCGCAACGCGCGGAACTGCGCGAACGTCTCCCGCGGATCCTGCCCCCGATAGTCACGCTCAATGGCCCACAAGGCGTCGTCGTACGCCGGCAGATGCGGCGCGTCCTCCTCGACCATCAAGTGTGCGCGCTCCAGGTAGATCTCCTCCCAGTCGCGAAGGTGCGGCAGCACCTCGACGACGCCCCAGCCGCCGTCCTTGGCAGGCCGCAGCAGATCGTCCAGATCGGGCTCCGCCAGGACCAACCGCCGAAATTCCTCCGGAAATCCACCAAGTTCGGTCAGGATTGTCTCCCGCGTGCGGAGCGTTTTGGTTACCACCACTCCAACAACCTCTCCGGCCGGCAATGCGACCGAATCAGTGCGGACCACTGCGCTCGGTCCCCACCTCCGAACGTTCGCGCTCCGCCCAAAGGATACAGGAATTGCCTGCCGGCAATCGCGCGCGCCTCTACCGACCCCCTCGCGAACCACGCTCCATGACGAAAACCGGCGCCTCAACAACGGTGGATGGAGGCGAACCGGCCTCGACTCGCCAGGCACGCATCTCCGGTTGCCCGGTGCGGAACGAGACGATCAGCATCAGCGCGCCAGGATAATACGCCTCGCGCAGATCGGTCGGCGAGGGAGTAGGCGGCGAGACCGGATGCGAATGGACGATCGCCCCCAATCGCCAACCATGCGCTTCCATGTCACGGAACGCGGCAAACAGTTCCACCGGATCAATTGTATATCGCGAAGGCGAGCCGTCGATATTCGCACCGGGATAAAAATGCATGGTCCATTCGGCACCCCCCACCATTGACCCCTCGGCGCCATTCCCCGTCGCCAGCAGCCCACACGCCTCGTTCGGCAGCCCCGCGCGAAGATGGGCAATGATGCGATCGTGCGTTGACCGGTCCAGGATGAGACCCGCCGGCGGTACGTCCTCGACGGCACGCGGATTGGGAAGAGCAGGCGGCCGCATACAGTACAATCCGAATTGGATCCTTGGTGTCACCCCGCGACAGTGTAGGCCAAAAAGGAGTCCTCGTTGCCACGACCGCTGCTGACCGCACGCGCAACGCTCGGTCTCATCCTCCTTGCCACACTCCTTTTCCCAACCCTCACCGTCGCTCAAGGCTTGCCGGCAACCCCGGCCACCGGGCTAGTCGATACCGACCCGACGCTCTATGCTCCGGTCCTGCCCGACGTTCGCGACGAATATATCGCCGAAACCGCCGGCCGCCTCTCGCGCTATCGCGTCGACGCCGAGCTGACGGCAGCCGCGGGCGACCAGCCGGCCGTCATCGCTGGCTCGCTCGACCTCCACTACCTCAACGACACCGGCGATGAGCAAGCCACGCTCTATCTCCGTCTCTACCCCAACGGCGAGGAGTACGCCGAGGGCGCACTCACGATCGACGCTGTCACAATCGACGGCACGACGATGACGCCAGAACTCGCGGTCGACGACACGCTGGCGACCTTGACCCTTCCCGCCCCGATTCCGCCGGATACCACCGTCGAGCTTGCCTTGACCTTTCGCACCACGCTCCCGACCGACCCCGTCGCCTCGTACGGCATGTTCTCCTACGATCTATCCGCCGACACCTATGCGTTCGCCCACTGGCTGCCGCTCTTGGCTGGCTACGACCCGATCAGCGGCTGGCGCCTCGGCCCGCTCAGCCGCAACGGCGACCCCGTCTTCAGCAACACCGCCCTCTTCGACGTCACGGTCACCGCGCCAGGCGACCTCATCCTGGTCACCACTGGCAGCGAAGTCGAAAGCAGCACCGAAAACGGCCTCACCCGCCGCCGCTTCGTCTCCGGTCCCTCGCGCGACTTCGTGATGGCCGCCGACAGCAACTACCTCTCCTCCAGCCAGACAGTCGGCGGCACCGTCGTCACCTCCTGGTATAACCCGGACAGCGAAGCGGGCGGCCTCGCCGTCCTCGATCAGGCCGCGGTCTCGCTGGAGATCTATAGTCGCCTCTTCGGCCCCTACCCCTTCGCCGAGATGGATCTGGCCCAGGTCGACCTCGGCAACGGCGCCGGCGGGGTCGAGTTCCCGCAGATCATGTTCATCGGCGGCGACTACTACCGCGAATCGGCGATCACCCGCGCCATCCCCGACTTTCTCGAGTTCATCGTCGTCCACGAGGTCGCCCACCAGTGGTGGTACGCCCAGGTCGGCAACAATCAGTACGTTGACGCCTTCATCGACGAGGGGCTGACCAACGCGGTCACCGCCTACTACTTCCTCGAGCGCTACGGCGAGGAGTCATACCAGGAACAGGTCGACATCAATCTGAAACTGACCTACTTCACCATGCTCTTCGGCCAGGGCGATCAGGTCGTCGACCAACCGACCGACGCCTTCCCCAACGTGAACGCGTACGCCACCACCGTCTACGGCAAGGCCGCCCTCGGCTTCGACGAACTCCGCAAGACAATCGGCGACGACGCCTTCTTCGCCGCCCTGCTCGCCTACCACGAGGAGCATCGCTTCACCGTCGCCACGCCGGACGACCTCAAGGCTGCCTTCGAGCGCGCCTCCGGGCAAGACCTCACCGAGTTCTGGCGTCATTGGTTCGAGGCGGCCGAGGGGCGCCACGACTACACCCGACGCGACTACGCTGACCTCCTCGTCGATCTGGGTCGATGATCGCCTCCACGCTGGCACAGTCCGACAGGGCGCGTTTGCTAGCCCTTTCATGCAGAGCATCCCACCTGCAATCCCGAGCGCGCGC
>JBOGUE010000547.1:0-4257 GCA_050695955.1 Thermomicrobiales bacterium
CCGCCGCGTTTCCGCCACGATAGACGGAGGTTTAGAGATCCTCGACGGAGTCGTCGAGGTGCAGGATGGCGGCCGCGGTGAGGTTCTTGGCCGTTTCCTTGATGTCGTCGACGTCAATCTCGCCGCCGGAGGCGTCGAACTGGACCGCCGTGCCCATGACGAGCACATTGCCAACTTGCGCGGCGTTCAAGCCGAGACCGGTGCTCACGCCTTCTTGGCTCTGAGCGCCGCTGAGGCTGGCGCCGGGCACGCCGAAGTCCTCGTGCTCCTCGAGCTCGAGGCCTTCGCCAGCGAACGACTCATCGTCGCTCGCCTCGTCGAGCGCCGCCTTCGCCGCCTCTTCGTCTTCAAAGACCACGAAGAAGATGGCGTAGAAGTCGTAGCTCTGCAACTCGATCGGGAGATCAGCCGGCAGCGTGCCTTCGGCCGGGGGCTCGCTGTCGCCGTCATCCTCGCCGTTGCCGTCGTCCTCGTCCGACTCTTCGGCGGTCACCGAGAAGGGGACAAGACCAATCGCGCCTTCGAAGCTGGAGACATCGAAGACGTCGGTGGGCGAAGGAGCGCCGGTGATGTCGCCTGCTGCCGGTGTGCCTTCTCCGCCGGCGTAGACCGCTTCCGCATAACCGTCGGGCAGGTGGTCGGCATTGAAGTCGCCCTGGATTGCCTCCAGGACCTGTTGCGGATCCTTGTCCGTGATCGACCCTGCAAGATCTTCCACATCTCCCGAGTCGACGTCCTGCGCCGCCGCTGGGTTGATGAGCCCGAATAAGGCCCAGATCGCGATGAACGCGGTGAGCGCGATGCGCGCCATTCCCTTCTTCACGCGATTCCCCCTGTGTCCTTCGCGTCGACGCCTGACTCCTCGACGCTGCTGAAACCGCCGGCGCCTGCCGGCGGCGGCGGCAAGGGATAGCCGCAACCATGGCCACTTGTCAAATGCAGCCGCATCGTTCGGGCGAGGAATTCGCTTTGTGCGGCACCGATGCACCGTCTACAATGCGGCCCACCCAACACCGTGGATCGCCCAACCTGTGCCGGCGGCACGGGCTGCCGGCGATCCGACGTAGCGACCGCCACAGAGAGCAGATCGGAGTGTCACATGGCCGAGACGACGAAGTTTCTTCTGGGAGAGGATCGGATTCCGACCGAGTGGTACAACATCGCCGCCGATCTGCCGGCGCCCCTGCCACCGGTGCTGCACCCCGGCACCGGCCAGCCGATTGGGCCGGAGGATTTGGCGCCGCTCTTCCCGATGGAGGTGATCAAGCAGGAGGTGTCGCCCGAGCGCTGGATCGCGATCCCGAAGGAGGTGCTCGACGTCTATCGTCTCTGGCGGCCGACCCCGCTGCACCGCGCCCGCCGGCTCGAACATGCGCTCGATTTGCCCGCGAACGTACGCCTCTTTTACAAGTACGAGGGGACCAGCCCGGCCGGCAGTCATAAGCCGAACACCGCCGTCGCCCAGGCCTTCTACAACAAGCAGAAGGGGGTCGCGCGGATTACGACGGAGACGGGCGCCGGGCAGTGGGGCAGCGCCTTGGCAATGGCCTGCTCGCTGTTTGGCATCGAGCTTAAGGTCTACATGGTCAAAATCAGCTTCGCCCAGAAGCCGTATCGCCGGGCGCTGATGGAGACGTGGGGCGCGACCTGCGTGCCCAGCCCCAGCACCGACACCAACGCCGGGCGCGCTATTTTGGCGCGGGACCCGGATTCGAACGGGTCGCTCGGCATCGCGATTTCGGAGGCGGTCGAGGACGCGGCGACCAGGGAGGACACGAAGTATTCGCTCGGCTCGGTGCTGAACCACGTTCTGCTTCATCAGACCCTGATTGGGCAGGAGGCGGTCGAGCAGATGGAGATGGCCGGGGCGTGGCCGGATGTGATCGTCGGCTGCGTGGGCGGTGGTTCGAACTTCGCCGGGCTCACCTTCCCCTTCCTGCAACAGAAGCTGGCCGGACGGGACGTGCGCGTCGTTGCCGTGGAGCCGGCCGCCTGCCCGACGTTGACCCGCGGCGAGTATGCGTACGACTTCGGCGACACCGGGATGTTGACGCCGCTGGTCAAGATGCACACCCTCGGGCACTCATTCGTACCGGCCGGCATCCACGCGGGCGGCCTGCGTTATCACGGCGCGGCGCCACTGGTGAGCCTGCTGTTGGATCAGGGGTTGATCGAGGCAACCTCCGTACAGCAGTTGCCAACCTTCGAGGCCGCGGTGCGCTTTGCCAGGAGTGAAGGGATTGTGCCGGCGCCGGAATCGGCGCACGCGATCCGGACGGCGATCGACGAGGCGTTGGGGGCGCGGAAGGCGGGCGAAGCGCGGACGATCCTCTTCGGCCTCTCCGGGCATGGCAACTTCGACCTGGCCGCCTACGACAGCTATCTGGCGGGGTCGTTGCAGGACTACGAGCATCCGCGGGAGGCGATTGAGACAGCGCTGGCGGAGTTGCCGCGGATTTGACGGCGGACTGTTCACGGCAAATGGCGGATTGATCGTGGTACGGCTTGCCGTGCTCGTCGGACGTGGGACGAAACGGTTAACGGCCTTCGGCGCAACTCCGCGAAGCGCGGCCGCGCCGCGCGGGCAGACACGGAGATCTGCCCCTGCCGGATTCGTTTTATGCAGGGCGCAGTGCACAATTGCGGGCGCACAACAGCCATGCGCGGGCAGACCGCTTTGCGACTGCTACCGGTACAATTCACCGTAATCGTTCACGTTGCCGGGGTACCAAGCAGATTGGCCCAGAGGAGGCGGGCGGCCCAGGCGCGGGCCGGGCGCCAGGAGTCGGCGAGAGCGTCGAGGTCCTTCAGGGTGAGATCTGGGATCGCGTAGGCGAGGCGGGCGGCGCGGAGGAGGGCGACGTCTCCGGTGGGGTGCGCGTCCGGCTCGGCGATGCCCCAGAGAAGGGCCGACTCAGTCGTCCAGGGGCCGACAAGAGGCAATGCTCGAAGCGCGGTGCGAGCTGCTGCCGAGTCGCGGCGGGCCGATTCGCGGTCGGGCAGTTGGCCGGCGAGCGCTGCTTGCGCCGCCGTGACGATCGCTTCTGCCCGGCGCCAGGTGACGCCGCTTGGGCGCACGGTCGCCGGTAGCGAGCCGGCCAATTGGTCGAGTCGCGGGAAGGGGTAGAAGCGGCGGCCGGCGAGCTCAATGCCGGGGTGATAGAGCGCCGCGAGCCGAGCCTCGGTGACGGCCGCGGCGGCGACGGAGATGCTCTGGCCGACGATCGCGGTGACGACGCCTTCCGCCAGTGAACCGGCCGACCACGGCCGCAGACCGGCAAGATCACCGGCAAGTCGTCGGAGGATGGGATCAGCGAATGGTGGCATCGGTTCGTCGATGCCGAGTTTGCCGCTGGCCCAGGCCGCGTCCGCGCCGGGATCGGCGGTTCCGGTGAAGATCAGGGTGCTCGGCAAATCGTCATCCTGGCGCACGCCTCGCCAGACCACCTGGTCAGCCTCCCAGCCAACCCAGATCAGACCGCCGTCGTGCCATTCGACGCTTGGCCAGCGGCCGCGCGACCAGAGCACCGGCGCGCAGGTGATCGCCAGGGAGAATGGTTCCGGGACGTGCAGGCGCCTCGTCGCGACGGCAGCCACGGTCAATCTCAGCCGCTATCGGACGAGCGGCGCCACGGTGCGGGGAGGGACGACTGGACGCGACGGCCCGCGTTGCCGAGCCACGCGGGCATGGGCAGGTTGAAACCGCGGGCGATGCGCGGCCAGAGCAGCACGATCGCGGCATACCAGAGGGTTGCCCAGACGATGCCGGCGAAGATGTCGACGACCCAGTGGTGGCCGAGGTAGACGACGCTGAACCAGACCGTGGCGTTGTAGAGCAGGAAAATGAGCCCCTTCTTGCCGAAGAAGCGCACGCTGAAGAGGAGCACCAGCCAGGGAAACGAGGCGTGCAGCGACGGCACCGCCGCCACCGGGTTCGGGCTGGCGTGCGTCCAGAGCTTGATCGCGTTGATGCCGTCGGCATCGCGCGGTAGGAGCGCGTTCACCGCTTGCGCGGACGGGAATTGGACGCCGGAGACGTATCCCCATTGGTCGGCGAGCCAGGGTGGGGCGGCGGGGAAGAGGAGGAAGATGATGAACCCGGCGTAGGTCATCGCCAGGAAGGCGAGCGAGAACTGCCAGAACCGCTCCTTGCTGCCAACCCAGACCATAAAGCCGAAGACGAGTGGGAAGACGAAGTGAAGGCCGTAGACGATCACCGCCGCGACGTCGTACCAGTGGGTCGTGCCGACGTCATAG
>JBOGUE010000548.1:0-2828 GCA_050695955.1 Thermomicrobiales bacterium
TTGCCGCGCTCTTCGCGTATCTGGACATCAAGCTGTGAAACCCAACCAGCATGCCGAATCAATGACCCAACGCCTGTGGTCAGAACGGACCTTGTGGGATGCCGGATATCGTTTGGTGGCCGGCGTCGACGAAGTCGGTCGGGGTGCACTCGCGGGCCCACTGGTATCCGCCGCGGTTATCTTTCCATGCAATCTTTGCGCGGACACTGTTGCAAACGGCCTCCAAGACGTGGATGATTCCAAACTGCTTACTCCGAAAGAACGGCAGCGGCTTGCACCGATTATCTTTGACGCGGCAATCGCCGTTGCGGTCGGCGTGGTCGCGGTGGAAGAAATCGACGCCTTCGGCATCGCCGCGGCCAACCGGATCGCGATGGAACGTGCCGTCGAGCAGCTGACCGTCGGTCCAGAGGCACTTCTCCTCGACGCCGCCGTCATCGACCGCGCGCTACCGCAAATCGGGTTGATCGATGGCGACGCCTGCTGTCTGTCAATCGCCGCCGCCTCGATTGTGGCGAAAGTAACGCGCGATCGCTTGATGGTGGATTACCACGGCGTCGATCACCGATACGGATTCCATATGCATAAGGGCTATGGAACCGCGGCCCATATCACCGCTCTCGCGCTCCACGGCCCCTGCACCATTCATCGCCAGTCGTTCGCGCCGGTGGCGCACTGGGCGGCACAATCGCCACAATGACGGCGACGGATCGCACCCGACTCGGTCATGCGGGCGAGCAGTTTGCCCGGGTTCACCTCGAATCGCTGGGCTGGACGTTTGTCACCGCAAACTGGCACTGCCGGGCGGGCGAGCTTGATCTGGTTATGCGAGACGGCGATGAGTTGGTCTTTGTCGAGGTCAAACTACGTCGCGGTGAACAGTCGGGCAGCGCCGAGGAGGCCGTCTCCGTACGCAAAGCCCGACGGCTGATGGCCGCCGCCGACTACTTCCTCTTTGAGCATCCCGTCTTTCAGGACCTCATTTGGCGGATTGATCTGCTTGCCATCACCTTGGACGCAACCGGCGTGGTTCGCCGAACCAGCCACATCGAGAACGCTATTCTCGCAGGCTGAATCGGGGTCATGTACGCCGCGCCTGCCTTCGGATAAGCTTGCCTGAAGGAGAGAAAGCCAAGCAATGGAGCCAACAACCACACTATCCAACAATCAACTGCAGGCGATCAGGCGAGCGGCGGACCGGCTCCAGTCGGGGATGGTTGACTTCGCTCGCCGATTGATCCAGACGCCCAGTCCTTCGGGCGATGAAGCAGCGATCGCGCGCCTGACGATAGATGAGCTCAGACGGTTGGGCTACGACGACGTCTGGACCGACCGCGTGGGGAACGTCATTGGCGCCATTCGGGGAACGAGCGGAGGGCCAAGCGTTCAGTTCAACGCTCACCTCGATCACGTCGCTCCGGGCAATCCCAGTTTGTGGCCGCACCCAGCGTACGGTGGCGTGATCGACGGCGACGTTCTCTTTGGTCGAGGGGCCTCCGACGTCAAGGGGGCAATGGCTGCCCAGGTCTACCTCGCCGCGGTCCTCAATGACACTGGGTTGCGTCCTGCCGGCGACGTCATTTTTGCCGGCGTCGTTCTGGAGGAAGTGGGCGGGTTCGGTAGCGACGCGCTGGCTACTGAGATGCCGACGACTTACGCCGTCCTCGCCGAGGCGACTAAAAATCAGATCAATCGCGGCCACCGCGGGCGCGTCCTGCTTAACGTCACCTTCACCGGTCTATCCGCGCACGCCAGTGCCCCTGAACGCGCGCGAAACCCGCACTTTGCGGCAGCGAGATTTCTGCTCAGCATCGAGCACCTACCGATGGTGACCGATTCGACCTTTGGCGGCTCGTCAGTGGCCCCGACGCTCGCCAGCGTCGATCAAACGAGCGCAAACGTTACGCCGGCCGTCGTCGACCTCTTCCTCGACTGGCGCAACATACCGGACGAAACCACCGATATGGTCCTGGCCGAGATCAGGCCTCTGGTCGAGAGTGCCGCTGCCGCGGTCGATGGCGTCACCGGTTCCGTCGAGGTGGTCGGGAGGCCGGTTACGACCTATACCGGCATCGACGCCGTCATGCCGTCGACCCGTGGATTTGTGACGCCAGTTGGCCACCCCTTAGTCCGGCATTCGCAATCGATCTTGGCACGAGCGCTCGCCCGACCGGTTGATGTGGGCGCCTGGACCTTCGCCACCGATGGTGGCCACCTTAGCCACCACGGCATCACGACGATTGGGTTCGCCCCTGGCGAGGAGCGATTTGCCCATACGATCCACGACCAGATCAGCCTTTCGCTGATGCACGAGGCGCTGATTGGGAACGCCGCGCTCGCTCTGGCCATCACAGCGACACATGAAGGGTAAGATGATGACCATGCGGACCAACACGTCCCAATCCGTGCAAGATCATCGCGATTCTGCGCCGGCGTCAGTTCGGTGCGCCATCCTTACCGTCAGCGACACGCGGACATTCGAGACCGACCGCAGTGGCGGGCTGATCAAGGATCTTCTAATCCAACACGACCACGTCGTCGCCGACTACCGTATCGTTCCCGATGAGCCGGCGCTCATCCACGCGGTGCTCAACGAGTGGTCCACGGACCACAACCTGGATGCCATCCTCACGAATGGCGGTACTGGCATCGCGCAACGTGACACCACCTACGACGTGGTCGTGTCGATGTGCGAGAAGCGACTCGACGGCTTTGGTGAGCTTTTTCGTGCCCTGAGTTACCAGGAGATTGGCGCGGCGGCGATGCTCTCCCGCGCCGTCGCTGGCGTCATCGGCGGCCGATTCGTCGTCGCGATGCCCGGTTCCACG
>JBOGUE010000549.1:0-2169 GCA_050695955.1 Thermomicrobiales bacterium
CTGGGCCTGGCAATCGTCAAGGAGCTTGTCGAGCTTCACGGCGGCAGAGTCAGCGTCCAGAGCCTCGTCGGTGCTGGCACGACCTTTGTTGTCGAGCTGCCCGCCGCCTGACCGGTCCACTCCATTCAAACGTGCCCAGTAGCCGGGGTGGATACAGCACATGCCGCCATGGTGGCACTTAACCTACGGAGCGGTGTGTGCGCCGCATGGCGGAGGTTTCGACAATTGGACGTCACAGACGTAGTGGTCAAGGCACAAGCGGGCAACGTCGATGCGTATACCGAGCTGGTTCAGCGAAACCAGGCGATGGCCTTCGGTTACGCCTATTCCGCGCTCGGGGATTTTCACCTGTCGGAAGACGCCGTCCAGCAAGCGTTCATCACCGCCTACCGCAACTTACGCCGCCTGGAACACCCTGATCGATTTCCGGCATGGCTGCGCGGCATCGTGCGATTTGAATGCTCGCATCTGCGGCGGAACCAGCGCATTCCCTTGGTTCCCCTCGACATCGCGACCCGCGTCGCCACATCGACGACCGGTCCAGCCCAGCTCGCGGAAGAACGGGAAGGGTTTGAGCGCATCCTGACCGCGATTCGGGCACTACCGGAAGGAGAACGCGAGGCGACGATCCTGTTTTATGTCCACGATCACTCCCAGCGAGAGGTGGCGGCGTTCCTCAACCTGCCCGTCACGACCGTCAATAACCGGCTTCGCTCGGCACGGAAACGACTCAAAGAAGGAGACATACTCGCCATGGCCAAAGAAGCGCTCGCCGAACACGGATTGCCCGAGGACTTCGCCGCGCGGGTCGGCGAGATCATTCGCGCGGACGGTTCGATCTTCGAAGCCCGATTCGCGCCGGATCGACGACCGCCTGTGCTCAACGCGCTCACCATTGAGGACGAGGCGACCGGTCGTGCGCTCACGGCGGAGGTCGCCCAGCACCTCGCAAACGATCTCGTCCGCTGCATTACCGTGGGTGCGGAGGGCGGGAGGCATCGCACGGTTCGCGCCGGTATGCGGGTCGCCGACACCAATGCGCCGATCAACGTTCCCCTCGACGCCGAAGCCATCGCCCGTGTCATCGACTCGATCCGACCTGAGATGAATCAGACTGGAATGCTGGAAACGGGCATCAAAGCCATCGATCTGCTCTGCCCGCTGCCGACCGGGGGCGTGATTGGTATCGTCGGTGACATGCAGGTCGGCAAGATGGTGCTGGTCGAGGAGTTGATCCATCGGTTCGGCGAGGGGCCGCACCGGCTGTCGATTCTCGTCTTCGTCGAGACGCCCGCCGAAGTGACTGTGACGCAACGCTTTGACTATCGGACGTCGGCGTCGGTCGAGGCGATCTATCTGCCCGTGGCCGACACCAGCCCGGACGCGCTCCGCGATGCGACGCGCGAGTTGGATGCCGTCGTTACGCTCACACGCCGCCTGGCTCGACGAACGCTCTATCCCGCGATCGATCCGATTCGGTCGACCTCGCGGCTGCTCGACCCGGCGATCGTCGGTCAGCGCCACGTCGACGCCGCCAACGCAGTCCGGCAAGCGGTGGAGCCGATGCACCAGGATCGGACCGCCGGCGAGCCGGCGATCGACGCACGGACGATTCGCCTGCAACGGTTCCTCACCCAGCCCTTCTACGTGGCCGAGGCGTTTACCAAGCTGGCCGGCGTGTTCGTGTCGCGCGAAGAGACCATCGCCGGCTGCGAGGCGATCCTGCGAGGTAGCCACGACCAGGTTTCGGAAGACGCGCTAACGTGGATTGGCGCGCTACCCGAAGCGGACACCAAGCGCTAGCGCCTCGCCCAATCAGCGCGCCAACCGTTTCAGGGCGTCCGTGAGGTCATTGCGCGCCGGGTTCGTGAGGCGGAGGAGTTCCGCCTGCGTGCCCGGCGCGATCCCCATGCGGGTGAGGATGTCGTGCAGTTCGGCATCCACCGCCCGCGCGACCTCCTCTTCCTGGCGCAAGGCCCGCAAGTCGGACCCGAGGGCGTCGGCGACGCGATCGAGGACATCGTAGGACGGGACGGTCAGGCCCCGTTCCATCCGGCTCAGGTGAGACGGCGAAATCCCCGCCTGTTCGGCCAGGTCGTTCAGCGATAGACCGCGCTCCAGCCGGAGCGCCTTGATCGTCGGACCGATGCGCTGACGAATCGGCCCTTG
>JBOGUE010000550.1:0-7025 GCA_050695955.1 Thermomicrobiales bacterium
ACCCCGTGCTACGACTATCCCGGCGACGGATTCCAGTGCTTCAGCGGATGTGTGTCGGGCGTCTGCCGCGGGTTCGTCTGCTGCGACGTCGGTGAGATCTGCGACCGGACGAGTATTGGCAATGGAGTCTGCCGCTTCCCCGCCGGGCGAACCTGCGCCGCCGCCGAAGAGTGCGCCAGCGGCCTCTGCTGCAACGGCGTCTGCACCGACCACTCCGACGCCCAGTGCGGGGGCTGCGACACGGTCTGCGCGGAGGCCGAGGACTGCCACATCACGGTCAGGCCGAAACCGCCGGTCGCGGGGGAGGGCGACATCGTCGTGGAGGCGGCCTGTAAGAAGCGGGCCGGCGTCCAGTGCGCCGCCGACGACGAGTGCCTCGACGGCTTCTGCCACGAGGGCCATTGCTGCGACGAGTGCGGCGGCGCCTGCTTCCTTCCGTCCGCGGCCGGACGACACGCCCTGCAACGGCGGGGCGGCCGGCTACGCGTGCTGTGCCGGTGCCTGCATACTCGCCAACGACCGGGACCACCGCGGCGGCTGCAACGTCAGTTGCCCCACCGGCGACATCTGCTTCGAGGACCTGTCGTGCAGTTGCACCATCCCTTCGGCCAACGGGTTCCACCATTACTGTCAGGTCAGCCCGTTCGGCGTATGCCTGCAGTCGGCAGACGGCGGGCTGGTCTGCGCCTTGTCGCTCGTCGCAGCCAACCTCCGGCCATTCCCGGAACTCCCGTTCGGGTGCGGACCGGCATGCACGACCCACGCCGACTGCCAGGATCTTCCGTTGGTCTGCTCGAACTTCAACGCGATGGCTCCATTCAGCTGCACGGACGACTGGGTCTGCGCCGACAATTTGGGATGCGGAATATCCTGCGTTCCGGTCTTCCCCGAGATCGAGGGTCCCTTTGCCGCGTCCTGCCGGGGCAACGAGCACTGTCGATCGGGCCTGTGCTGCGGTGGTCAATGCTGCCGTGACAACCACACGGAATGCCACCAGGGCGCCTGCGTCTGATCCGGCGCATGGCCGTTGAGGCGGCGGCCCGGATCTCGACCCGGACCGCCGCTCGGCGCTACTGCCCCGTCCAGGAATCGACCCGGATCGTCACCTTGTAGCGGTGCTCGCCCGGGTACCCGCGTGTGTAGTCGGCGCCGGTGTACTTCCGGGCAAGCTGGTTGACCCAGGTCAGGTCTTCGTACAGCTCCCACGCGACAACCTCGCCGCGAATCTCGACGTAGCGTTGCGGGTTGGCCGGGTCGAGAAACGACATCGCCAGGTGCGGGTCGCGCCGGAGGTTCGCGTACTTCTTCGTCTCGGGCCTGATGCTCAACAACACGTGCTCACCGTCCCAGATGAACCAAACCGGGTTGACCCGCGGTCGCCCCCGCTCGTCGACCGTGGCGAGATGCCCCAGCGTCGTACTCTCCAGGATGTCGTGGAACCGTTCGGGGACCGGACCCTGAGGCATCGGCGGCAGCTTTCTACTCAAGACAGCAAAAAAGGGTGGACCCGGCACGAGGTTCGGGCCACCGGCCATTATAGGTCCGACCTGTGGGCACCGACCGACCGCTACGTCGGGGTCGTCTCCAGGCGACATGTTGCGGCCCCGTAACGCACCGGTTATAGTGCCGAATATAGCGCCAAAGGAGGCACACATGAACTCCATTCCGGCCCAGGAGATTAAGCAGCGCGGCATTGGCGCGGTCGATTCCCTACTCGAAAAGGGACCGGTTCACATCATCACCCGCAATCGGCCGAAGTACGTTGTCATGGACGAGAAACAGTACGAAGACCTGCTCGACGCGAAGCACGAGGCCTATCGCGCCAGCATCCGCGAGGCGTTGGAGGACGTCAAGGCCGGCCGCGTCTACGACTTCGAAAGCACGGCAGAGATGATGGAGGCGATTCGCACGTTCGAAGACGATGAAGCATGAGCTTCAAGGTCCGATTGTCGCGTCGGTTCGTCCGTGAATCCAAGCAGTTCTTTCGCAAGCATCCCGAACTCGAGTCCGTGTATGAGCGCGTCGTGGAGGATCTGCGGAGCGATCCGTTCCAGCCACGGCTCCGCCTGCATGCACTGAAAGGCGAGTTCGACGGCCTCCATGCAATCAGTCTGACCTATTCCTATCGCATCACGCTCACATTGTTGGTGACGGAACAGGAAGTCATTCTCCTGCACATCGGAACCCACGACGAGGTCTATCGACGATAGCGGGTTGAATTGGCTGCTGTTGTCTCCGGCCCATTTGACCGCCCTAAATGAGGAGAGATTGCGTGCTCACCCGTGCCGGATGCCTGACGCGCCAGGAACGATTCCGCGCGATGCTTGCAGATCAGCGGATCGACGCCGCTGTCATCACCGACCCGCCTGAGATCTACTATCTGACCGGGCAACTCTTCCGGTCGCTGCCCGCGTTCCTGTATGTCGAGCGCTATGGTGCGTGCTGGCTGGCGGCATCGACCGAGGATGGCGACGCCCTGGTCGACGACCGCGTGACCTACGAGCCTGATACGCTTTTCACCCTCAACCCCGACCCGATGCGGCGGCTGGCACGGGTCGTCTCAGATCGACTGAAGGGCGCCCGCCGCCCGCGGCGCGTCGGGTGGCAGGCCGAATCGCTGCCACGGCTTCTCGGTGACATCGTGGCGGAATCGGTGCAGCCGGACGAATGGGTTCTCATCGACGACGGCATCGCCGCGATGGAGAAGCGGAAAGACCCCGACGAAGTCGAATTGCTCCGGCAAGCAATCGGCTGCTCGCTGGCCGCCTACGCCGCCGATCGCGCCGCCATCGCACCGGGCGTGAACGAGCTCGCGGTGCTGGAGGCGGGGCACACGGCGGCGACGCTCTACGCGGGCGAGACCGTGCATCACGGCGGCGACTACCGCTGCGGCGAGTTCGGTGGTCCGGCCCGCGACCGGGAGATCGAGGCCGGCGAGCTTTACATCATCGACGCCCAGTCGACCTACCGCGGCTATGCGGCCGACCTCTGCCGCGCCTTCGCCGTATCCGAGCCGGCACCGCTGCAACAGGAAGTCTTCAACCTCCTCGCCGCCATCCTGGCCGAAGTACCGCATCGCGTCCGCCCCGGAGGACACGGCACGGAGCTCTGGCAGTGGATCGACGGCCGCGTCCGTGAGCATCCGCACCTGCGCGAGACCGGCCTGATCCATCACGGCGGGCATGGCGTCGGCCTCCGTCCGCACGAGGCGCCGGATATCAACCGCGACCGCGACGGCATCTTCGAGGTCGGCGACGTCTTTTCCTGCGAACCCGGCGCCTACTCCCCCGCCCTCAACGCCGGCATCCGCCTGGAGAACACCTTCCTGGTCACCGAGGATGGCTGCGAGGTGCTCTCGGACTATCCAGTGACGCTGACCTGAGAATCTTTGCGCGCGGGCACACCTCCTGGTACGCTGATGCGTACGAGAAGGAGTACACGATGAACACCATTCCGGCGCAAGAGATCAAGCAACGCGGCATCAGCGCGGTTGATGATCTGCTCGATCACGGGCCGGTCCATGTGATCCTGCGCAACCGACCGCGATACGTCGTGCTGGACGAAGCGCACTACCAGGAGTTGATCGAGGCGCAAGAGGAAGCTATTTTGGCCCGGTATCGAGCGACGATTGAAGACATCAGAGCCGGACGCGTGCGCCGCTTCACCGATCCGGAAGAACTTACGGCGGCAGTCATGGCCTACGGTTCCGAGATCTCCTCACGTGGCGCTATAGCTGAGCCAGCAGAATGACAACGAAAATGATCGTCAAGACTCGGTTAGGACAAGGCGGCGATTAGTTTCGCGGCGTCGTTCTCCCTGTCAAGACTGCGTTCTCGCGCGACCTCACCTCCTTGGACGAACCGTTCGCTATGCTTTCATAGGAGACAAGCCCAATAGGGACAAGGAGTTCCTTAACTCTGGCTACTGTAGGAGAGTAGACTCGCCGCCGTTCCTCGTCGCTGCGGACCACTCGGTCGTAGCCAGAATCAAGGCGTTCGATACGCTCTGTCAAGTCCATGTTCGTTCCTACCTCATGAAAGCGCCGATGACAGAAGCGTACTCCGCCACCAGATCACGCATAGTATCCTCCCGGAACCCCGTTGTGCCAATAAGATTTGGACTGTCCAGGCTGAGGATTCCGATCGGGTCGTCCAGGCGACGGTTCCGATAGATCGGCGTGCATAGGATGGAATGAACGCGAGCCGTAGCTTCGCGCTGGGCTTGCGACATGTCCTTCAAAGCCTCCTGATTTTCGACCTTGTCAAAGAAGGTTTGGTCATTCACCTCGAATGCCCAACCGCGGCATCCCGTTCCGACCGCATATTCCTGTTCCAGTTCCAACGATGTGTAGTCCCCTGCAAAGTAATCAATCTTCAAGAATCGGGGATAGCCCCACCTCGTCCTTCGGATCTTCATGACGTTTGCTCGGAGCGAATACTCTCCAGAGTGCTCATATTTGTACCGAGCAAGTGTCGTGGCGAACAGTATCCCCATGATTTGTTCGTGATACTCGTCGGCCGCATCCACCGCGGGACGATAGAACTGCACGTAGAGCGCTGATACCGACAGAACAACGACAATGGCAATCACCAGCAGTTTCAGCCATTCAGGAAACGAATTGCCGTAGAACTGCGCAACGACTCCGATTGTCGCCAAAACAACCAGCGAGTTGAAGCCAGCAAGCGGCCCACTCGCTAACCAACGACGGTATGCAGCCAGATCCGCGCGTCGCAGCTTCCGAAACGTCCTCTGCACCGTCCTTGCCCCATATGCAACCGTTGCGCAGGTTCTGTGGCACGCGGGTCCAGCCGCCTCCTGCCAGCCATTTGCACGTCCAGTTGCTCTATAACTCCGCCGCCAGGATGATGATGGCGCTGGGGATGGTGAGCAGGACCGAGCCGATGAGGGCCATCCAGAAGAGCTGGCGCTCGCGGCGGGCGCCGGCGGTCCAGAAGTCGACCAGGATGATGCGGATGCCGTTGAGGGCGTGGTAAATCACCGCGCCCACCAGCATGATTTCCATCGGCAGCAGGAACGGGTTCGCGTAGACGTCGACCGTCTCGTCATAGATCTCGCGGCCGAAGCCGATCAGCATGATGTCGATGATGTGGACGAGCAGGAAGAAGAGGACGCCCAGTCCGGTGGCGCGATGGAGCACCCAGGCGTATTGCCCAGCATCGCCGGTATAGATCGGCGGCCCGCCCGCGCGCAGGCTTCGCCCTACCCAAATGGCGAAGACCACGGTGCCCACATAGGTGACAATCGCAAAGGCGAAGAGCGACCAGACCAGGATGTCCCCGATCCAATGCGCGTCGGCCAGCGGGCCGTCGTTCGCGTTCGCGGCCGCCTCGTCGAAGGTGAAGATGGTGATCGTGCCCAGCGCCGTGAAGACGATACCGATGATCCAGACGAGCGCGTAGCCGAGGTTGCGCCACCCCGCCGGGCGGACGAAGTCGGTAATGGAAATGCGCAGCCCTAACAGTCCATGCCACAGGGCCATGATCAGGAGCAACCAATCGAAGGAGCGCCAGAGGACGTTGGCCCAGCGGTCGGCAACGAAGGTGAAAGTCGTTTCCGAGGGCACGTTCAGGTAGTGGGTGACGAAGATGTGGCCGAGCGCCAGGACGACAAGCATGACGCCGGAGATGCGGAGGAAGTACCAGGAGATCTGATCGGCGCCGGGAATGCTCCCGCCGATGCCGCCCCGCCCCCGCTCCGACGTGAGCACTGCCATCGCCCTTCTCTCCTCCATCTCCGCTCGCGCGGCCCCGCCGCGCCTCCGTCCCCATCCCGGTGCGCCATTGTACGACCACTCAGCGCGTCGCGGGAGTTTCCCCGCCCCGGCATTCCGCACACCCCCGTCATTCCGATCGCAGAGAGAAATCTCGCCTCCGACACACGCACCGGAGTCCGGGCCGATTCCTCACGGCGACTCGGAATGACGAGGCCGCTATGCTCTACTGCGTCAGCCCGGTCACCAGCCGTTCGAGGTCGGCCGGCGCCCGCACCGTCGTCACCAGATCGCAGACGGCCTCATAGCGCGGGAGGTCGCACCCGGCCAGCCGCCAGGACCCGCGGCTCTCGGGCGTCAGCCAGATCACCCGCCGGCAGCGACGCCGCAGCGCGGCCAGCGCGTCGACCCGTGGGTCGTGCCCGTTGTTCCGGCCGTCGCCCAGGATCAGGAGCGTCGTCCGCGGCGTGAGGATCGATGCGTGGCGATCGCGGAAGGTGGCCAGGGCCGCCCCGCCGTCGCTCGCCTCGGCGGTGTCGAGCAACCGCCCGCCGAAGATCTCCGCGACGGCGTGTTCGAAGCGCGGACTGGCGAGCGCCGCCGTCGCCTCGGCCACTTCCCGCACGTAGACGAAGCCGCGGACGCGCCCGCTCTGCCGCTGAGCCGCACTCGCCAGGGCCAGGAGGAAGCGCGCCGCACCGCGCACCGAGAGGCTGGCGTCGCAGAGAACGACCAAGCGCGGCCGGTCGTCCCGCCGCTCACGGTAGACCGGCACGAACGGCACCCCGCCGGTCGTCGCCGCGCGCCGCGCCGTCAGGTGGCCGTCCAACCGTCCGTATCGTGCCACGCGCCGCCGGCCTGGCGCCCCACCGAGCTTCCGCCCGAGCCGTCCGAGTGCCCGCTCCAGGCGCACGATCTCCTCGACACTGAGCCGGTCCCAGGAGAGTTCGGGCAAGCTCGACGTGGCGTCGTGAGTATCCGCGGGCCAGTGATCGGTCGTGACCGCGGTACGCCGGCTACCGTCCAACCTGCCGTTGTACCCCTCGTCGACGGGCGGTCCGTCGGCATGCCCGCTCCCGCCGCCAAAGACGACGCCGCGCGGTAAGACGGTCGCGCTGGGCGGGCGCAAGGCGCCGGGCTGACCGGCCATGCTCACCCGCGCCAGACCGATCGCGCCATCACGCGCCGCCGCGACGGGCGGCGCGCCGCCCGCCTGGTCGTAGAGCAAGTCGCCGCCGAGCCAGGTCAGTCGCACACGATCGTTCGGGTGGTGGTCGTGGTCGGGCCGGGCGTA
>JBOGUE010000551.1:0-6799 GCA_050695955.1 Thermomicrobiales bacterium
GCGCGATGCTGATCGTATCGAAGTACGGCTGCTGCCACTCCTCGACAGAGCCGAAGGCGTCCTCACGGATCGCCGGCCAGCCGAGGCGGGTGGTGAGGGTCTCCTGGACCTCCTTCGACATGAAGAACTTGGCGAAGTCGAGGGCGACGTCGCGATTTGGCGAGCCCTTGACGATGCCGAAGACGTCGCCGCCGAGAACCAGCGCGTTGCCGGCCGGGCCTTCCCAACCCGCGTAGGTCAGGACTTCTTCTTTGCCGCCTTCCTGGACGATGACGTTGACGCCGAACGGCCAGTTCTGAGCCAAGACGACGCTCTCGTTCAGGATATACGTGTTCGTTGTGTCGAAGGTGGCCGTCGGGTACTGCGGCGTCAGGGAGTCCTTCAAGCTCGCCATGAACTCGAACGCCGCGGCGCCCTCGGCGGAGTTGACCGTCAGCGGGTCGCCCCCGGCCTGCCAGATGAACTGGGTGATGGTCACGCCGACGGGACCGCCGGGCACGCCCTGGATCGAGAGTTTGCCGACACCGGCATTGTCTTTGATCGTCTGACCAGCCGCCGACAGTTCGTCCCAGGTCGTGGGCGTCTCCAGTCCCCACTCTTCAAACAGGGCCGAGTTGTAGTAGGTGATCTGGACGTTCGGGCGGGCGGGGAGGAAGAAATCCATGCCGTCGAACTTGAACGCTTCGACGAGCGCCGGGATCGTCTCGGCCGGGATGATCTCTGCCGCCTCCGGCAGCTCCTCGACCAACTCTTCGGCGACGAGCACCCCGAGGGTGTTGTTGTCCTGCATGACCAGGTCGATCTCGATGTTGCCGCTGGGAACCTGCGCCTGGAGGGACGTTACCGCGTCGGCCGCCTCGATCGTGATCACCTCGACCTCGGCGCCGGTCTGTTCCTTGAAGGCGTTGACGGCGACTTCCTCGAAGACCTCGCGCTCGACCTCGGCGAAGGCGATCGTGAGGCGCAGCGTCTTGCCTTCGTGGTTGCCGAGCTCAACCGCGACCGGCGTCTGGGCGGCGGCCGGGCGATGGCCGAGCATGGCGTTGACCATCGGCACCGTGGCGCCGAGCGCCATGGCGCGCAGGAAAAACTGGCGCCGGTCCAGGCGACCGGCAATATGGTGAGCAAACAGCTCGTCGAGCGTGCGGGTGCGGGTGTGAATGGAGCGCGTCATGCGTCCTCCTCTATATGTGCGCCGGCGACAGTGCCGGCTCCGATGGCGGCTCCCGACGAGCCGCCTGTGACCTGAATCACCGTCGTTAGCCTTTGACGGCGCCGCTGAGGTATCCGGTACGGATCCACCGCTGGAGTCCTAGCGTGAGGATGGCGACCGGGATTGTCATGATCACTGAAATGGTGGCGAGATCGGTCACGTTGCCGCGGTCCTTGTAGTAGAGCGTCTTCAACGGCAGCGTGTCTTCGGTCAGGAAGAGGTAGATGGCATAAAGCAGGTCGTTCCACGAATCGAGCCAGGCGAAGATGCCGGCTACGGCAATGCCAGGCAACGCGAGGGGCACCACAACTCGAATCAACGTACCGATCCGACCACTGCCGTCCACCGAGCTGGCTTCCTCCAACTCAATTGGGATCACCTCAAAGGTGCCAACCAGGACCCAGGCAACGAGCGGCAGGGTGCGGATCAAGTGCGCCAAGACCAAGCCAACATCGGTGTCGTTGAGGCCCCACTCGAAGAAGTTGCTGGCGATCGGCGTGGCAATGATGACCTCGGGAAACATGCGCGTGAAGAGCAGCCCGAGGACGACTGAGTAGCGCACGCCACGCGGCAGGCGGGCGATGACGTAGGCAGCCGGGGCAGCGATGATAATCGCAAGGATCGCGGTGCCGAACGCGGCCGTCAGACTATGTCGTAGCGGCGCCCCGATTTCGTCCCAGTTCAGGATCTTGTTCCACGTGTCCCAGGTAACGTCGCCGATGAGATACGAGGGGTGGGGAGCGGTGGCATCGGCCAGCGTGCTGACCGAGACCTTGAACAGGACGTAGAGCGGTAGCAGCAACACGAATGCGATCAGGATCGCCAGCACCCAGAAGGCGACCTCTTCCCATCGGGATCGGCCGCGCCGTTCCTCGATCTCTTGTTGCTTGGCAATGTCCGCAGGTGTGACCGTCGTGCTCATCGGTCATCCTCCGTGCGTCGTGCCACAAGCAACATGTAGGCGACGACAAAGACCATGATCATCAAGAGGAGGAGCACGGCAGCAGCGGACGCGGTGTTGGTGCTCTGGTTGCGGTAATCGAAATAGACGAAAGAACTCATCACCGGTATCGCCTGCCCGGCAATAACCATGGCAATGTCGAAGATGCGGAAGGCGTCGATGGCGCGCAAGATGAGCGCCATAGTGACCGCGGGCATGAGCAGCGGCAGCGTAATCTGCCAGAATTTCTCCCAGCCGCCGGCGCCGTCGATGCTCGCGGCCTCATAGACATCGCCCGGAATCGATTCGAGGCCGGCGAGGAGGATGAGCACGACCAGCGGGGTCGTCTTCCAGAGATCGGCGAAGGCGATGGCGAACATGCCGCGCACGCCGCTCTCCTGCCAGTAGACCGGCACGTCGATGATGCCGAGGTCGAGCAGGATCTCATTCAGATAGCCGTTGAACCCGACGAAATAGAGCATGGCGGCGCCGGCGACGAGTGTTGGCACGCCGAGCGGCACCAGCACAACCGAGCGGAAGATGCCGCGTCCGCGGAAACCCCGCGCCAGCATGAGGGCGATGACCATGCCGATCACCATCTCCATGGTGACGCCCATGGCCGTGATGCCCAAGGTGTTGACGATGGCGTCCTGAAAGGTACTGCGGCCGATCACGTCGTCGTAGTTGGCGAGCGTGATCTGCCTCGTCCCTTCCTTAACGAAGCTGAGGTAGATCGACTGGAGCACGGGGACGAACATGAAGAAGAGGATGTAGAGGGTGAGCGGGGCGACCATCGCGACGTCGAGCCAGTGCTTGTTCAGCCAGCGGCCGAAGCCACTGGTCGAACGGGCGGTCGTCATCGGGATCGCCGCGTCCCCGGCGACCTGGGCGGTGGCCAACTGTCCCAGCGGCGGAGTTTTCGCCATAAGCAGGCTCCTCTCTGCGCAGCGCATGGGTGAACGGTTCCGCCCAGAGCATAGCACGGGGCCTCAAGGTCATATCGATTCTTGGCCGCGCGCAAGAAGGGTGCCAGGGGCGTACCGGCGAATCGATTGGCGCGGTTAATCCCAATTGGCCGTCGGTTCGTAGGATTGGCAACGATCCGAATCTCATTTGGATGGTCGGTTGCGCCCGCGGTGCTCCAGTGCATCGCGACTCGACGTCATTCTGGAGGGAGAGAGATGGGCATCGGGAAGCTTCGCGCAACTTGGGTCGCATTGGTGTGTCTAATCGCCCTGGGTATTGCCTCTGCCAGTGCGGTACGGGCTGAGCGGATTGATGGTGCGGACCACGGTGGGCGACCGTTGTTCACGGAGATGACCGGAGCGGAAGAAGCGCCCGGTCCGGGCGATCCGGACGGCTCGGGAACGGCGTTGTTCACGTTCAACCACGGTCAACGGGAAGTCTGCTTTGAGTTAACGGTCGAGAACATCGAGCCGGCCACGGCAGCCCATATCCACCGGGCGCCGGTCGGTGTACCCGGGCCAGTGGTCGTCCCATTGACGCCGCCGGCCGACGGTAGTTCGAGCGGCTGTGTCCCCGACGTTGATCGCGCCCTGATCAAGGAGATCTTGCAGAATCCGGCGGCGTTTTACGTCAATGTACACAACGTGGGCTTCCCAGCGGGCGCGGTTCGGGGCCAACTCGGCTGATTCTGTCAACAGCGTAAAGCAGCGGCGCGGAATGTTCTGGACGAAGATACCCAGAACCTCCCGCGCCGGTCGTGCTACTTTTTTTCCCGGACCGGCAGGCGCAGCGCTCGTAATCGATCGGGTAGACTGGTGGTAGGCGCGAAGGAGCGGGATGAGACCATGTCTGCCACAACGATCAAGACTGAACTACACAGCCTCATCGAGCTCTTGGATGAAGTCGACGCCGCCGAAGCACTCGATTACCTGCGGTGGCTCGCTTCCGATGAGGAGGAGCTCACGCCGGAGGAGCTTGATCTGGTGCGCGAGGGAGAAGAGGCGATCGCCCGAGGTGAGTACATAACGCTGACCGAGTTGCGACGATCGCTCGGAGAATGAGGTACGAGGTCGTCCTTGCGGGTCCGGCAGAGGCATATCTCCACCGTCTGGATTCGCGCATGCGGCAGCGAATCTTCGTCCGCCTGGAACAGATCGCCAACGATCCATTCGCTCCCCGTTTGACAACGGCACTCACCAGCCCGGAAGGGCGTCGCTCGGCGCGCGTCGGCGATTACCGCATCGTCTTTCGGGTCGACTCCGAGGCGGTTGTCGTCAACGTCTCGGCGATCGGTCCCCGCGGGCGAGTCTACCGCGATCGATGACAACCTCCGAGACGGGTGCATCGGGGCCGAGGCAGGTTCACTCGGCCCCGATGCTCAATATCTCGTGCGGCGGTCAACCCACAATCGAAACCGGGGTACCGATGGGCGCCCAGCTGTAGATGAAGCTGGCGACGTCCATGGGGAGATTGACGCAGCCGTGGCTCATGACCGCGCCGAAGTTGCTGTGCCAGTAGGTGCCGTGGATGGCGTGGCCGGCGTTGGTGAAGTAGAGGACATAGGGCACGTCGGGGACGTTATAGTACTCGCCGCCGAGCACCCCTGCCATATCCTCCGCTTCATACTTGACCAGGACGCTGTAGTGGCCGAGCGGCGTGTCGAAACCGGGGCGTCCGGTGCTGACATAGCTGAACATCACGGCTTCACCGTTTTCGTAGGCCCAGATTGCCTGGGACGAAATCGAGACGACGATCTCTTTGGCGCCGCGCTGCCGCGGGCCAGGGCCGACGCCGCCGATGGCCGGTTCCGGCGCGGGCGGGATGAAGAGCGCCTCGTCGTAGATCGGCACGTTGAGCGGTTGGGAGATCGGGTCGGTGGCGATTTTCTGCTGATCGGTGATCTCTTTGCCGAGCGGCCGCGGCGTGACTGATTCGCCCTCCTTCCAGCGGAGGACGGCGCGCTCGAGGTACTGCGTCGTGTAGCCGTCCTTGGCGACGAACTCTTCGGTGATCGGCAGGCCGAGGAGTTGCAGACCGCCGTGCCCATCCCAGTAGGTTTTGAAGCCGAGCCGCAACGTATGGCCCGTTTCCTCGAAGCGGACGCATTCTTCAGTTGACAAGGAGCCGCACTCGCCGCGCGCCGACTCGGCCGCCTTCAGCTTGGCGTCATTCCCTTTCAGATCACGCTCGAGCGCCTGGCGACCGAGGTGCAGCGATTGCACCCGCCAATCGCCGTCGAGCTCAGGGAGGTAGGCAAGGGCCACGTTTTCGTAGTACTGAACGATGTGCTTCGGATCGTCCCCGATGGTGGTCTTCTGCTCGAACTCCTCGGTGATCGGAGCGCCGAGCAAGGCGGGGTAGGACCGCCACATGTCGAGGAAGAGGCCGTCGACCGTGTGACCGGTGGCCGGGAGATAGATCGTACGCGGCGCCGACCACTCCTCGGCGTTCGCCATCGCCGGCGCCAACGCGTTCAAGACAATTGCCGCCAATACGCCAAACATGACGGAGGTGCGACCTGTTTTCAACCAACAACGCTGATGTCGCTTACGCGATTCGCCTACCCGCGCATTCTTCTTTATGTTCACGTCTCCTCCGATATTTCTCGCGCCCTATCGGCGTTCATCTCTGCGCACTACCTGAGAAAACGAGACAGCGCTCGCAACGGTTACCACCGACCTAGGGTCCGTTGGTGCCGCTGGGACTATCCGTTTGGACTGCTGGACACGAGATTGCGGCGGGGCGATATACTGTACGTATGGCGCATATGTTCTAACGGTTTGCAGGCTGTGAGGATTGCCAATGCCTTTCGAGACCGCGTTCACGATGGAAACCTCCGCGATCAAGTTCGGCCCAGGGGTGACACGGGAGGTTGGGCACGATATGCGGGCGCTCGGGGCGACTCGGGTCCTGATGCTGACCGACCCCCAGCTCGCGGCCAGCGAAGCTGTCGAGACGACGATGGCGGCGCTTCAGCAGGAGGGGATTGACGCCATCCTCTTTGACCGGGTGCGGGTCGAGCCGACCGATTCGTCGTTCCAGGAGGCGATCGCGGTCGCGACGCAGGGACGTTTTGATGGTTTCGTCGCGGTGGGCGGCGGCTCGACGATCGACACGGCGAAGGCGGCGAATCTCTATGCCACCTACCCGGCGGACTTGCTGGCGTACGTCAACCCGCCGATTGGAGAGGGGCGGCCGGTGCCGGGGCGCCTCAGGCCGCTGATCGCGATCCCGACGACGGCCGGGACCGGCAGCGAGACGACGGGCGTCGCGATCTTCGACTTCGAAGCGATGCATGCCAAGACCGGCATCGCCCACCGGGCGCTCCGGCCAGATCTGGGCATCATTGACCCTGATAACACGCGGACGATGCCGCGTATGGTCGCGGCTTGCTCTGGGCTCGACGTGCTCAGTCACGCCCTCGAGTCGTACACCGCGATGCCGTTCGACCAGCGACCGGCGCCGGAGAGCCCAAAGCTGCGCCCGGCCTACCAGGGCGCGAACCCGATCAGCGACATCTGGGCAGGGAAAGCGATCGAGCTGATGGCGACCTACCTGCCACGCGCCATCGACGACCCGAACGACGACGAGGCGCGGGGACAAATGATGCTGGCGGCGACCTACGCCGGCATCGGTTTCGGTAATGCGGGGGTGCATCTGCCGCACGGGATGTCCTACCC
>JBOGUE010000552.1:0-3991 GCA_050695955.1 Thermomicrobiales bacterium
GCCTGACGCCTGACGCCTGACGCCTGGGATGGGAACATGGGCGCGTCCGTTGGCTACCTCGGCGAGCGGCTGGTCACCTTCGTGGCCACCGTCGTCATCTCCGTGACGGTCGTCTTTTTCGCGCCGCGTTTGGTGCCGGGCGATCCGCTGGGAGCCATCTTCAATAACTTGGCCGCGGTCGGCGGCACCAGCGGGATCACCGCGGAACTGGCACAGGACTACCGCGAACGATTCGGCTTGGACAAGAGCCTGGGGATGCAATACGTCTCCTACCTGGGCGATCTGGCGCAAGGGGATCTGGGGTACTCCATCCCCAACTACCCGAGCCGTGTTTCCACGCTGATCTGGAACGCCGTGCCCTGGACGGTCGGTCTGCTCGGGGTGACGACGCTGATCAGTTGGGTGCTGGGGTCGATCCTGGGCGCCGTCGTCGGCTGGACGGGCGGGCGCTCGCGCCTCCTGCAAACGCTCGTGCCCTTCGCCCTGGTCCTCTACACGACTCCGTACTTCATCCTCGCCCTGCTGCTGATCTATTTGCTTACCTTTTACTGGCCGATCTTTCCGCTCCCCGGAGGCGCCTATTCGGTGGGCGCGGAGCCGGGGTGGACGTGGGACTTCAGCGTCGACGTCGTCCAACACGGCGCCCTGCCGGCCTTGAGTATCATCCTCGTCTCGCTGGGCTGGTGGTTCTTGAGCATGCGCAGCTTGATCATCGCGGAGCAGGGGCAGGACCACATCCTCTGGGCCGAGTCCAAGGGGCTGACACGGCGGCGAATCTTCTGGGCCTATGCCCTCCGCAACGCGCTCCTGCCCCAGACCACCGGCCTGGCCCTCTCGTTGGGTCACATCGTCGGTGGGGCGTTAATCACGGAGGTCGTCTTCGGCTACCCAGGATTGGGTTATCTCATCTACAACTCCATCCGGCAGTCCGACTTTCCAGTCGTCCAGGGCAGCGTCCTGCTCCTTGTTGTCACCGTGGCCGGCGCCAATCTGATCCTCGATCTGGTGAATCCGCTGATCGATCCGCGCATCCGCGCCGCGAGGTCCTGACTATGGCCACCACACCCGCCGTCGCCATCGACGAGGTCGTTGCGCTTCCGGTCGCGAGGCAACGACGCTTCGCGGCACACCTCATGGGCAACCGCAACTTCGTGCTGGGGATGGTCGTCTTCCTGGCGATCGCCGGGACGGCGCTGGTGGGGGGCATCGGGATCGAGGAAGCGCAACGCCGGACGGGATCGGTCCCGGCGCGGCAGGAACCGAACGCGGATGCGATCCTGGGCACTACGGCGCTCGGCCAGAGTGTCGCCGTCCAGTGGACCCAGGCCGTGCCCAACTCCTTGCAAGTGGGACTGATCGCGGCCGCGATCGGCACCACGATCGGCGCCTTGATCGGACTGGTGAGCGGTTTCTTCGGCGGTTGGGTGGACGCCGTGCTGCGGGTCCTGATCGACGTCTTCCTCTCGGTGCCCTCCCTTGTCTTCCTGATCCTGATCGCCTCACTGGTGCGGGGGGTCGACGTCCTGACGATGGCCCTGATCATCGGCATGTTCGCCTGGGCCTGGCCGGCTCGGGCCGTGCGCTCGCAGGCGCTGAGCCTGAAGGAGCGCCCCTTTGTCCAGGTGGCACGTCTGTCGGGCATGGGGAACCTGGAAATCATCGGTCGCGAGCTGCTGCCGCACATGATGGCCTGGCTGGGGGCCAACTTTCTCAACGCCTTCATCGCCGCCATCCTGGCCGAGTCCGGCCTTAGCATCCTGGGCCTGGGGCCACAGCAGGACATGACGTTGGGGATGATGATCTACTGGGCGCTCAGCTACAGTGCCATCTTCTTGAACTACTGGTGGTGGTGGCTGACGCCGGTGATCACCCTGATGGCGCTCTTCCTGGCCCTCTACCTCATCCACGTGGGCCTGGACGAAGTCGGCAACCCCCGGCTACGGACGCACGCCTGACGGCAGCGATCAATAGGTCCATTTCGTCAAGTTGAGTCTTGACGGTCCGACCAGCGGTCGTCCAGCCATTCGAGTCGATTGGTCATCTCGTCTGCAGTTACCGTGTCGAGGAGGCGGAGCAGGCGGCGAAGCAACTCGCCGTAGGGCAGTCTCGGCGGCTGCCGAGAGACGATGATGCCCGCATGGTCACGCTCCGCGCGTGCCCACTTGATCGCGAGGGTTGGAAAGTCGTCGAGGTCGTGGGTAAAGATGCAACGGCCGTGGCTGGTCGCCCAACTGAGTTGATCCGCGTCCTCCAATGCACTATTGCCGACTTCTTTCGCGGCAATCGCGTCGTAGCCGGCTTTGCGAATATCTCCCGCGAGACGTGGACTCCCGTTGTGATCGAAGTAAAGACGAATCGACAGCCCGGCGATCGCCACTCCTAGTCCTTGCCCGCGGGGAGCGTTTCCCAGGTGTATACCTCCGCGCCGGGCGGGATGTCGCTCTCTTTTAGCGCCAGTCTGGGGATCAATCGTCCATCGACGTAGACGAGATCGGCTCGTTTCAAGACGCTACGCAACGTGTGCCGTGACTCGTGTTCGGCCATCTCGTCCGGGTGATCATCGGCATATGCCAGAGCGTCCTGGATTTGGGCCAGTGTCAGCGGTGGGAAGTACTCGGCGATCTGCGCGGGGGTCCAACCACTCTCGATCCACCACACAACCTGTAACACTGAAATACGCGTGCCTTCGACGCGGGGCATGCCGTCGAAGATGTCGGCGCTCTTGACGATGTGCGGGTGCTCGGTACGCTGCACGGGCGCGCGGGTCTTGATCGTTGTGGACATGCGCACCTCCTGAAGGATGCAACTCCCCATCGGCAATTGCACGCTGCTCCGCGTGCAGACCTGAGCGCACGAGTGCGTTGGATCTAGGTTGCGGCGAAGATCTCGGCTACGGGTAGGCGAAACCCGGGGAGGACGTCGGCGCCGTCGAGCTCATCGCCCTCGTGGAGTTCGACTGCCGATTGTCCCAATCGGTGGACCGTGACCGTGCGGCGGACGGGGTCGACCCACCAGACGAGCGGCACGCCAGCGCGCTGGTACAGTTCCAGCTTCCGCGCAATCTCGCCCGGCCGGTCCGACGGCGAGCGGACCTCGATGGCCAGATCCGGCGGTATCGGAGCATACCCCCGCGGGCGGACGCGTCCTGGGAGCCGGTCCCACCGCACGAACGCCACGTCTGGGATAAGGACCGTGTAGGGATCGTGGCTGAGAATGTAGGCGCCGTCGGCGCCGGTAAGCACACCGAGCTTGTGCAACCGCACGAAAGGAAGCAACAGTGTGAAGATGAACCCCGCCAATCCGCTCGCTTCAACGCCCGCACCTGGCACCTGGCGCAGCTCCCCTTCCCACAACTCCCATGGTTGGTCGGTCGGCATTTGCCAGAGGTCTTCTGCCGTGTAAAGCTTCGTCGTCGCCGACATAGTGGTTCTCCTGCGGCCGCGGCATCCGAGTCATTGGCACGTGCCGCGACGACACCAGCATCCTACCACGTCGCTCTATAGCGAAATTGATCCCCGCTGCCGATTTCGGCAACGGGGATCTGGCGTTGTGATGGATGGGTCCGACGGTCAACCGAGGGTCGGGGAGACCCAAAGAACGTACCCTTCTGCCCATTCGGGTCCGGCTTGCGGATCGACTGGCCCGATGATCCGACGTTGCGTACCTCGCTCGTTCGGCAGTCCGGTTCCCACGATACTCGTGATATAGTCCAGCCTCACGCTGACCCCGCCGCTCGGGTACTCCGCCAGGGTCATGGGCAGTGTGCCGTCGCCGTTCACCCGCACACGCACGCCGTCAGGCAGCGGTTCCGCCGGTCGGGTCAGCGCAATGTCCCCATCGTAGAAGACCGCGCTTTTGAGCAGGAGCTTGATCGTGGAGAGCGGATTGACGACTGTCCGCGCGCGGCCGGCCGGATAGGAGATCGTGTCGCCCCGTCCCAGCTCGACCGTTGTGCCAGCTTGGACATACTCGATGAAGCGGCGAACGGGAT
>JBOGUE010000553.1:0-6789 GCA_050695955.1 Thermomicrobiales bacterium
GCATAGAGCCGGCCCATCAGCTCCCGGCGCACCCCCGTCAGCTCGAGGTGATCATACCGATTCTGCAACTCGTGGGGATCGGTTGCCAGGTCGTAGAGCTCGTTGCGGTCGCTGGGGTTGACAACCAGCTTGTACCGCTCGGTGCGGATCATGCGCTGCGGGTAGGGGAAGTGGTGCCCGTGGAACTCGGCAACGATCTCCGTGCGCCAATCGGGCACGGCTTCTCCCCGCGCTAGCGGCAGCAGGCTGCACCCGTCGAATGCCGGCGGCGCTGGGACGCCGGCCAGATCGAGGAAGGTCGGGGTCAGATCGGTCCAGGAGACGAACCGACCCTCGGCGCGCCCGCTCGCCGCGCCGGGCATACGGAGCAGGAGCGGGATGCGGTAGATGTCGTCGTACATCGCCGGCCCTTTGTCGTTGAGCCGGTGGGCGCCGGTGAACTCGCCGTGGTCGGCGCTGAAGAGGATCGCGGTGTCGTCCCACAGCCCCAGATCGCGCACGGTCGCCAGCACCCGGCCGACCTGCTCGTCGATGAGGGTGACATACCCCCAATAAGCGGCGATCAACGTGCGCCACTCGTCGGGCGTGAAACGGTCGAAGGACCAGTGCGCTGAATAGTGCCGCTGCACCAGCGGCTTGCCGGCGAAGGTCTCGGCCATCGAGACGGGGAGGGTGACGTTCGCCGGATCGTACAGGTCGTAATAGGCGGGGGGCACGACGTAGGGGAGGTGCGGGCCGAACCAGTGGCAGGCGAGGAAGAAGGGTTCGCCATCGTCGTGAAAGCCGCGCGCGTAGTCGCGCAGGCGCGCGATCGCGCGTTCCGCCAGGAAATACTCGAAGGTCGCCTCAACCGGCTGATCAAGCACGCCGGCTAGCACCATCGCGGGTCGACCATTCGGGAAGGCGCCGCGCACCTCGGACAGCAGACGGTGGGGCGGCAGCCCGCGTTCGTCCAGGTAGGCGAGGTAATCGGGATGCTGGTAGGGGTTGCCCCAGCCGGGGTAATGCGGCCCCTCGAACCCGAATGCCTCCGGTCCCTTTTCGGCCCCGATGTGCCACTTGCCGACGTGTCCGACGCGGTAGCCGGCGTCGCGCAGATAGGTCGAGAAGGGGATGTGGTGCGCGTCCAACTCGGTGCGGTAGCCGACGTTGCGTTCGGGATTGGCCAGGAGCGCGTGCCGGAACGGGAGCAAGCCGGTCAGCAAGGTCGCCCGCGCCGGGGTGCAGATGGCGGTCGGCGTGTAGGTCTGGTCGAAGCGCGTGCCTTCGTTTGCCAGCGCGTCGAGCGCCGGCGTACGGCAGATCGGGCTGCCGTAGCAGCCGAGGGTGTCGAGCCGGTGCTGATCGGTACAAAGGAAGAGGATGTTGGGTCGCCGTGTGCCGGTCATGCAACCTCCCATATGCATCAAGACATGGAGCAGCCACTCCAACGCTCGTCATGCTGAGGCATCGAAGCATCCCCCGGCGAAGCCGCACCGTCGTCCTCCCCCAGGATTGGGGGCCGGGGGGCCGAGGCGCTTCGCGCGGGGATGCTTCGCCCGCGGGCTCAGCATGACGAAGGGGGCCGCGCGTCGCTAGCCGCCAGATGGTACCCGACGGGGAGCGTCTTGACATTGCCTGCTCATTATGCATAATCGTCAATGTCAAATCGACAATGCGTAATCTGACATGATGACGCCTGCCAGGAGGAGTTCAGCCAACCATGAGCGCACTCGAAACCTCCTTTGCCGGTCAGGTTGCCCGCTTCGCCGCCCGCAAGAGTCTCAGCCAAGAGATCGCGGCCCTCATCAAGCAGGCGCTGATCGACGGCACGCTTGCCCCCGGCGACCGCATCGTCGAGTCGAAGCTGGCCCAGGATCTCGGCGTCAGCCTGACGCCGGTGCGCGAGGCGGTGCGCGAGCTGGCCGGCCAGGGCATCCTCACCGTCAGCCCGAACCGCGGCCCGTCCGTGCGTATCCTCACGCCCGAGGATGCCCTCGAGCTCTATTCACTGCGCGCCATGCTGGAGGGTTTGGCAATCCGGCTTGCGATCGTCCACGCCACCCCGGACGAGCGCGCGGTCGTCGCCGGGGTCCTGGACGAGATGGCGGCCCTGGTCGACGACGAGACAGTGTCGTCGTTGCAGGGGTATTCACCGCGGATCCACGATGGCATCGTCCAGCTCTCGAAACACGAACGGTTGATCGCGACCTACCAATCGCTGGCGCTCCAGATCGCGCTCCTCAACCGGGTGGTCGCCCCGACGTCTTCCAAGCAACACGAGGTCGACTGGCACCGGCCGGTGATTGCGGTCCTGCTCGGTGACGACTGCGACCGGGCCGAGCGCGTGCTTCGCGACCACATCCGCGAGGCCTGCGAGGTCTATATGGCCGCGAGCGGCGCTGCCGCCACGCGGGCCGGTGATGAGTGGTTCTAAGGCCCGTCCCAGGGTATTGACGCGGCAACGAAGACAGGGGGAAATCGTCGCATGGCTGAAGGTCCATACCAGTTCCGCCGCCGCCTTGAGGTGGTACACACGCCGGACCGGCGTGATCCCGCGGCGCGTCCACGGGGCGACGAATTCGCCGTCGGCGAGGGCTGGAGCATCGTCGTCGGCCTGCCGGCCGCGCCGCTCGTTCTGAACGCGGCCAAGGACCTCCAGGACTACCTGCTGGTCAGCATGGGCGAATCGGTCCTGCTCCGCCGTGTGGACGATGTGGCCGCCGCGGCGGCGACTGGGCAGCGGGTGATCGTCCTCACCACCACGGCGGACCTGCCAGGGGCCGGCGACGACCTCTCCGAACCGCGGAGCTATCGTATTGTCTGTTCGCCGGACCGCGTCGTCGTCCGCGGCGCCGACGACCGCGGCGCTGCCCAGGGCAGCTATTACCTCGAAGACCTGATGAACCTGCGCGAGGCGCCGTTCCTCCAACCACAGGACGTGACGCGGGCGCCGCTCTTCTCCCCACGCATGATCCACTCCGGTTGGGGCCTCGACGAGTTTCCCGACGCCCATCTGAACGCCGCCGCCCACGCCGGGATCGACGCCATTCTCCTCTTCGTCACCGGCGCCGACCGTACGCCGGACGAGCATACCCATCAGCGCGACAGTGGGTCGGGCCTCGCTCGCGGCCGCTACCAGGACGTCAACGCCCTCGTCGATCGCGCCGCCGCGTACGGCCTGGACGTCTATTTCTACGCCTACTTTCGCCACCTTCGGCCGCCACACCCCGCGGAGCCAGACGCCGAGCGCTCCTACGCGCAAACCTACGGCGCCATTTTCGAAGCCTGCCCGCGGGCCAAGGGGATCGTGCTGGTCGGCGAGTCGGTCGAGTTCCCGAGCAAGGATCCGAACACCACGGGGCTGATGCGGCTGGACCCAGATCCGGGCGGCCTGCCCCGCGCCAAGCCGAACCCTGGCTGGTGGCCCTGCGTCGACTACCCGCAATGGGTGGCGATGGTCTCCAAGGTCGTGCGCCGTCATAACCCCGACGCCGACATCATCTTCTGGACCTACAACTGGGGCTATGCACCGGAGGAAGACCGCCTGGCGCTGATTCGCTCCTTGCCGACCGACGTGACGCTCCAGGTCACCTTTGAGATGTTCGAGGAGATCGCGCGCGAGGGGGTGGTCGAGGTTTGCGTCGATTACACCGCCTCCTTCGCCGGACCAGGAAGGTATTTCGCCAGTGAGGCGCAGGCGGCACACGAGCGCGGTCTGCGCCTCTACACGATGTGCAACACCGGCGGGTTGACCTGGGACTTCGGCGACATCCCCTACGAGCCGATTCCTTACCAGTGGGCACGCCGCCATGCCGCCTTGCGCGACGCGCGCCAGAACTGGGGCCTGAGCGGGCTGATGGAGAGTCACCACTTTGGCTGGTGGCCCTCGTTCGTCAGCGACCTCGCCAAGTGGAACTACTGGGAACCCAGCCCCTCCAGCGACGAGATCTGCGCGGCGCTGGCCCGCCGCGATTTCGGCGAGGACGCGGCGCCGCTAGCGCTCGCGGCGTGGCAGGCATGGAGCGAGGCAATTCTCGACTACATTCCCACGAACGAAGACCAGTACGGCCCCTTCCGAGTCGGCCCGTCTTTCCCGCTCGTCTTTCGCGCCCTACCGAACTTCCCCGCTGCCAGCCACGCCATGTTTGGCAACCGCATCGTCCGCATCGACTATCAGCCCCAGATCGGCGGCACGAAGATCAAGACAGCCGGCCCGGCCCGGATCGCGTTCGAGATCCGTAGCCTCGAGCGCATGGCAGAGCGCTGGCAGGACGGCATCGCGCACATGGCAGCGGCCGTAGCACGGACGCCGGAGCGCAAGCGGGTCGAGGCTGCGCGGCAGCTCGGCCTGGCGCGCTTTGTCCTCCATGCCACGCGCACCACCATCCACACCAAGCAGTGGTGGACGCTGAAGCAACGGCTCTTCGGCGAGGCCGACCCGGCACTGGGCCGGGAGCTGCTGGACCAGATGGTCGCGGTCGCCGAGCGGGAGCTGGCCAACGCCGAGGCGGCGCTGCCGCTGGTCGAGGCGGATTCCCGGCTGGGCTGGGAACCCTCGATGGAGTACGTCGGCGACGCTGACCACATCCACTGGAAGCTGGCGCAAGTACGGCGGGTGATCGCGAGCGAGATCCCGGCGTACCGCGCGGCGCTCGACGTGACCGGCCGCGCGGCACATGCGGCAACCACCGCCTGAGAGAGGGAGGGCAGCAGACGTGGATTCATTGCGTTACGGGGTCATCGGGGCGCGGGATACCGGCATCTGCGGCGAGCACATCCGATCCATTCTCCGATTGCCGGACGCGGAGCTGGTCGCCGTCTGCGACACCAACGAAGAGCATCTGCAACGAGCGGCGCAACTCGTGGACGCGCCGGTGGCGCGGTATATCGACTATCAGGAGATGCTGGCGCGGGAGTCGCTCGACGCTGTCGTGATCGCGACGCCGAACTTCACCCACGAAGCGATCGTCCTGAACGTCTTCGCCGCCGGCGCGCATGTCCTCTGCGAAAAGCCGCTGGCGCCGGCGCTGGCGGGCTGCGACGCCATCATCGAGGCGGGCAGACGGGCGAATCGCTTGCTTCAGGTCGGCTTGCACCGGCGGTACAACCGCCTCTTCGAGCGCCTGCAGGGGTTGATCGATGCCGGCGAATTGGGCGCCCCCTGCATGATGTGGTCGCACGAGTTCCGCGGCGACTGGGCGGCCGACCGCCCCTACGACGACCCCGAACGGGGGCGCATCAACTGGCGTTTCTACCAGGATCTCTCCGGTGGCAGCCTGGTCGAGAAGAACTGTCACGACTTCGACGTCTTCAACTGGTTCGCCGCCAGTGAACCGACGCGGGTGGTCGCCTCCGGCGGGCTGGCCGCGTACCAGGGCCGCGAGACGATCGACCACGCGATCGTGATGATCGACTACGCCAACGGCTTCAAGGCCATGCTGCAACTCGGCCTCTTCGTGCCGCACGGGTTTCATGGGCGCTACGAAGGGCTGATCGGGACCGAGGGCAGCGTGAAGATCTATGAGGGTACGCGGGAGCTGTACCAGTACTTCCGCGACCGCCCCGCCGAAGTCCACTACGCGGACCGGGACGAGGCGAAGGGACACGGCCACGGCATGTACCGCCAGCACGTCGCCTTTGCTGCCTGCATTCGCGAGGGACGACAGCCCTTTGCGAACGGTGAGGCCGGCCGGGCGTCGGTCGCGGTGGCGGTGGCCGCGGAGGAGTCGATTCGGACCGGGGAGCCGGTCTCGCTGACCACTGCCCCCTGGACCGCGCGGGCAGCGGCGTTGGCATCGGCGGCACGATGACGGCAGCCGAGGACTACACCGAGACCGATTATCAGGCGTTGAGCGGCTGATTCCAACCAACTGTTGGACGGGGAGAAGGGGATGACGGAGCGCGCGCGCGCCAATCTGCTGATCATCCAGTCTGACCAGCACAGTCCGTACGTTGCGGGGTGTTATGGCGATCCGCTGGTGCAGACGCCGCATCTCGACGCGCTGGCGGCCGGCGGCGTCGTGCTCGATCAGGCCTACTGCCCGGCGCCGCTTTGCGGACCGTCGCGGATGGCGCTGATGTCCGGACGACACCCGTACCAGAACCGTGTCTGGACCAACGACCATATCCTCGATGCCGGGATCCCGACCTTTGCCCACGCGCTGGGGGCGGCGGGCTATCGCTCCACGCTGATCGGCCGCCTGCACGCCATCGGCCCGGACCAGCTCCGCGGCTACGTCGAGCGACAGGTGGGCGATCACTTTCCGAATCACATGGGGGGGCGACCGGTTGCGCGAGGATCGCTCGACGGCACGGCCGGGCCGGACCGGATCAGCTTGCGGCTCTCTGGGACGGGGCAAAGTGCGTATCAAGTCAAAGACGAGGATGTCACGGCGGCGGCGGTCAACGAGCTCGACCGCCTGGGCGAAGCGCGGCGTCAGGGCGAAGCTGCTCCGCCATTCTGCCTGTCGGTCGGCTACATGCTGCCGCATCAACCGTTCGTGGCCCGCCGGGAGGATTACGCCCGCTACGCGGGGCGCATGACGATGCCGCGTCATCCAGAACCGTTCTCCAATGCCCTGCACCCCTACATCCGGTGGTGGCGGTCGCGGTGCGGCATCGAGACGGTGACTGACGAGGAGACGCTGCGGGCGCGCACGGCCTATTGGGCGCTGGTGACCCGGCTCGACAGCATGATCGGTCGTGTGTTCGACGCGCTCCGCCGCAATGGATTCGAGGAAAACACCCTCGTCGTCTACCTCACCGACCACGGCGAGCAAGTGGGAGAGCACGGTCTCTGGTGGAAGC
>JBOGUE010000554.1:0-3024 GCA_050695955.1 Thermomicrobiales bacterium
GTCCTCGTCTCGCCCGGGCTGCTCTTGACGGATGTAGTAGCTGAGGTGCGACGCCATCACGTGCCGCGCGTCCTCCACGTCGCGCCGTCGGATCGCTTCCAGGATCTGCCGGTGCTCGTGAACGACGCGGAGATCGGCAGGACTTCCGGTGCTCCCGAGTTGGTGGGGCGAAACGAAGAGGGAGTGCCGGAGGTTTTCCTCTATCAGTGGCACAAAGGCGTCAACGCTTCGATTCCCGAGGGTGTGCAAGAGCGCGGCGTGGAAGCGCGCATCGGCCCAGACGAGCGACTCCCCGTCCGCCAATCGCCGCTCGCCCTCCACGACCCAGCGCTCGATCTCGCGCAAGTCCTCCTCGGTGGCCCGGAAGACGATTGTCTCAATCGCGCCGATCTCGAGGATCGCGCGCAGCTCGATCAGATCCTGCACTTCGGCGTCGTCTTCGTCGATGGGGGCGAGCTCAATCGCGATCCGGGCGCGGTCGAAGTCGCGCACGTGAAGCATGCGGGGCGACCGTTCGACGATTCCCTCACCGACGAGCTGGCTCAGCGCTTCCCGCAGCACCGTGCGGCTGACGTTCAGCGCTTCCGCCAGCCGCCGCTCGGCCGGGAGGCGGTCGCCGGGGGCCAGTCGCTCCAGCAGAATGTAGCGTTTGAGTACCTTGGCGACACTCGCGGCCAGGTTTTGCCGCCGCGGCGTCGGTAGGCGAATCACGTTCAACTCGTGTCTCATCTTCCGTTCCATTTCCCTGGACCTATCGTGCCGCTGATCTCATGTGGATGGACGCCGGCGTGGCATGGCCATCAGCTGGCGCTCAGTTCAGTCCAGGACACCTGGTTAAGGAGTGGTTGATCCGTGATGTATCGCTCGAGATTGCGGGCGAAGAGCTCCCAGAGTCTGGTCAGATAATGAGGGCTCAAGGTGGACCCCGAGATATGAGGGGTCAGAACCACGTTGGGCAACGCCCACGTCGGGTCATCGGTCACGAGTGGTTCCCGATAGTGGCTGTCGAGCGCGGCGCCCGCAATCCAGCCCTCGCGCAACGCGCGGTGCAGCCCGGCCTCATCGATCAGGTGCGCCCTCGCCGGATTCAGGATTACCGCCCGCGGTGGGAGCAGCCGGAGCTCGCGCTCGCCCAGCAGTCCGCGCGTCGCTGGATTCAGCGCCGCCGTCATCACGAGATAGTCGAGATGTGGCAGAAACTGCTCCATCTGGTCGAGCGTGAAGCAGCGATGCGGCAGCTCGCCCCGCGGGTCGCCGGTGCCGGTGGGAGCGTATTTCAGGGGTGTCGGGCCGACCGGACCGCGATTCATCGCCCAGACCTCCAGATCCAACGCCCGGCAGACCCGCGCCACCTCGCGACCGATGTTGCCGTAGCCGATGATGCCCACCCGCCGGCCGTGCAACTCCGCCTGGAACTTGGCGCGCCGGTCCCACCCCCGCTCTTGCTGCACGCGCAGCAGCTCGGGCAGCGCCCGTTCGAAGGCGAGCATCATCAGCAGGCACCATTCGGCGATCGGCACGTCGTTGACGCCGCTCGCGTTGGTGACGCGCACGCCCATCGCCTCCAGCGGCAACCCTGCAAGCTGCATATAGCCCGCGGAGCCCAACTGGATCCAGTCGAGCCGTGCCATCTCCGCCAGATTGACGGGCGGAAAGTCGGCAAACAGCACCGTGCGGTCCCGAATCAATTCGACCGGCAGCGTCGTATTGCGTGGAAACGGCTCGATGCAGTCGATCGTGCAGCCCGGCGCTGACGCGCGAATGGCGGCGAGTCGATCTGCCGAAATCGGGACCGCGATCAATACGTTGGCTCGGTCGCTCGACATCGATCTACCTCTGCATCACCTTGCCGGGGACGCTGACGAACTCGCCCGTGCCCGGCACAAAGGGGTACTTCGCCTTCAACTCGTCCGTCAGCGTGACCCCCAACCCCGGCGCGGTCGGCGCCACGATCATCCCGTCGACCAGCTGCAGCGAATCGCCCCAGACCTCGGTGTGGAGCGGACCGGCCGCGGGCGGAATCTCCAGAATCAGCGTGTTCGGCGTCGCGAAGGCGGCATGGATGTTCTGCATCACCGCCGCGCCGGCGCCCCAGGCGTGGCTGGCCACCCACCGGTTTTGCAGCGCCATCAAGCGGCCGACGTCGACGAAGTCGGTCATCCCGATCCAGGCGGCGTCGGGTTGGGCGACGTCAAAGCTGCCGGCGTCCGCGAACTGGCGGAACTCTTCGAACGAGGTGAGCGATTCGCCGCCGGCCACTCGCACCGCCGTCGATCGGCTCAGTTCCCCATACGCCCTGGCGTCGGTATACGGCAGCGGCTCCTCGAAAAAGAAGACGTTGTGCGGCTCCACCGCCTTCAGCACCATCCGCGCGGTCGGCAAGGGCCATTGCCCCGGCCCATGCTTAAACCCCATGTGCCCGTCGAGCAGAATCCGCACGTCCTCCCCCACGTGAAGGCGCAACGCCTCCACCTTGGCGACCTCGAATGCGACGATCTCGTTCGGCGAACGGAAGACGCCCCCCGTCCGCGTCGTCTCGTCGAAGTACCCTGAGGCCACCTTGAACCCGGTGAAGCCGAGACGCAGATAGTGATCGACCTTGGCCAGCAGCCGCTCCAGCGGCCAATTGCTCGCGCCACCGGTCGCGTAGGCCGGCAAGCGGTCGTGACACTTGCCGCCCAGCAGCTCGTAAACCGGCAGCCCGGTCACCTTGCCTTTGAGATCCCAGAGCGCCGCCTCGATCCCGCTGATGACGGTCGGCCCCAGGCCGACGCGCCCCCAGTAGGCGCAGCAGTCGAACATCCGCCGCCGCAGCGTGTGGATATCGAGGCGTTCGGCCGCGAGCAGGATCGGCTTGAAGAAGTCGACGACGGTCGGCACCACGTCCGGGAACTGGTAGCCGAGGTACGTTTCGCCGATCCCAACATGTGGCGTGTCGGTGTGAATCTCGATAAACGCGGCGCTGCGCTGCCGCAGTTGCGTCATCATCGACGGGTCGTTGCTGATCGGCCCCGTCAGCATCAC
>JBOGUE010000555.1:0-4118 GCA_050695955.1 Thermomicrobiales bacterium
CTGGGTCGGATCGACGTGCTCGTCAACGGAGCGGGCATGCTGACGCGGAGTCCGGTGCTGGACCTGCCCGTGGAAGACTTCGACCGGGTGCTTGCGGTGGGCCTGAAAGGCCCATTCTTGCTGAGTCAGGCGGTGGCACGGCAGATGGTTGCGCGGAAGGAGGGCGGGTGCATCATCAACATCACGTCGATCAGCGCGGAACGGGCCTTTCCGCAGTTGGTCCACTACCAGTGCGCGAAGGCGGCGCTAGCGATGCTCACCAAGGGCATGGCGCTGGAGCTAGCCCCCCACGGCATCCGCGTCAACGCTATCGCCCCGGGCCTGACGGCGACCGACATGAACCGCGCGCACTGGCATGATCAGCCGGAGATTTGGCAGCAGCGAGCGGCCAGGATACCATTGGGGCGCGCCGGAACGCCGACGGACCACGCCGGGGCGGCGGTCTTTCTAGCGTCCGCTGCAGCGGACTGGATCACCGGCACCACCATCATGATCGACGGTGGCCAAACGGTGAGCTGACGCGGCTCGCCCCGGTCCGATGGCTGTTCGGACAGGTTCCCGGGCGGAGGCACCCCGATGTTGAGCTATCTGCGCCGCAACCGAATCCTGCTCTTTGGGCTCATCCTCGTCCTCATCGTGCTTCTCTTTGCCGGCCTCGGCCGCCTTCTCTGGGACGTCGGGCAGGCGGCGCCGCTCTCCGCCGATCGCCCGAACCTCGAACCCTCGTGGGATCATCCGCTCGGCACCGACCGCCAAGCGCGCGACCTGCTGGCCGTCATGATCGTGGGCACGCCGAAAACGCTCTACATCGGTCTGTTGGCCGGCTTCATTGGCGTCGCGGTCGGGACGGCGCTCGCGCTGATCGCGGCCTACTACGGTGGCCCGGTGGACAGCGTGATCCGGGGCATCGTCGACATCGGGCTGACGATCCCGCCCCTGCTTGTGCTGGTCCTCATCGCCGTCTCGATTCACTCCGCGCTCACCGTCAACCAGATGGCCTTTATCGTCGCCTCCCTCTCCTGGCTCTGGCCGACGCGCACCATTCGCTCGCAAGTCCTCTCGATCCGGGAACGGGCCTACCTCCAGGTCGCGCACCTCTCGGGCGCGCGCGGACGCCAAATCGTCTTTAGGGTGATCCTGCCGAACCTGCTGCCATACCTCGCCGCGACCTTCGTCGGCGCGGTCGGCGCGGCGATCCTCGCCTCGATCGGTCTCGAAGTGATCGGCCTCGGCCCGATCGAAGCCAACACCCTCGGCATGACGATCTACTGGGTCAACTACTACGCCGCCCTGCTGCACGGCCTCTGGTGGTGGTTCCTGCCGCCGGTCGTCATCATCATCCTCCTCTTCGTCGGCCTCTTCTCCATCGCCGCTGGCCTCGACGAACTCGCCAACCCCCGCACCCGGCGGACGGTGTAGATCAAGGCGCCAAGATTTCGAGGGTTTAGGGCTCAAGCTTGCCTGAAGGATCCTGGCGGGAATGAAGCACCCGAGTTACCACGATCGCGGTCTCTGTGAGGTGGTCGTAGACGATGTGCTGGCCCACTGGGCGACTTCGGCAGCCAAAATAGAGCTCGTCGCGCGATCTCCCGATCTCGGGAAAGACGACCAATTCGAGTAATGCTTGATCGAGGAGCGCGCTGTACCTGTTGCGCTGTTCGACACCCCACGGTTCGCGGGTGTGGAGAAGCGCATCTTTGACATCAGTTCGGGCTTGAGGTTTGAGGGCAAGGCGGCGCTTACGGGGTGACATCCGGGCTCGGCTTCTCGCCACGAAGGTAGGCCTCTTCGGCTTCGCGCTCGATCTGGTTCATCAGCTCGGATGAATACTCGATCGTTTCGCCGCTGTCGAGACCGATCTGGAGCTTGGCGCGTAGCGCCAGCAGCTGGCGGTCCCGCTCATCGAGCAGACTGAGCGCCTCGTTGATGACCTCGTCGGCACTGTGATAGGTGCCGGCCTCGACCCTCTGTCGGATTCTCGCCTCGACTTGAGGAGAAAGACTCACGCTCATCAAGCGTATCCTCCTGAGGACTCAGACTACCAGAGACCGCCGCCGTTGGACAGCTCTGTTCGCCATGTGCGGTGTCGGTCAGTTCGCCAACTCCCGCACCCAGCGGACGGTGTAGCGGTAGGACAACGGCGTCTTTTATCCACGGTAGACGACGCCGGACGGCATCTGGTCGTGCCCGGTCGGACCGTCCTATGCCACCGAATCCTCCAACAAAGACCCTCCGAGGCGCGTTGTCTAGAGAAGTGCTATCCGCGAAGTCATCTGATCCACCGCCGCGTCAATGTCGCTCATCACTTCGGCACCGGCAGACTCAAGGATGCGCCGAGCACGTTCGTTAACTTGGTGGAGTTCCGGATCCTGATGGAACTCACAGTAGACAAGGAACCGGATCTCATTTTCCTCGAGGATATCTACGACCTTGTAAGCTTCCGCGTCGGCGCGGAGCCGAATGGTCTCGGCATCTCTGATTGCAAGTGGCACAGCGTCCAGGGCGACGTTTGCGCCGGAGTTCGCGAAGAAGTGCACAGACCGTGGTGTGCCTGACCGCGAGGACGTGAAAGGGTGATTCCGAGATACGGCATTCCTCCCAATCAGCGGATTCAAACGGCGGGCCAAATGAGCTTCGGCGCTTTGGCGGCCACCCGCGCCTCGATGTCGTGGATGCACAATGCGAACTATCAATTGATCGAGAGCTTTGTCAAGTGATTGGGAGGCGTTTTCATCCAAGCTCGTGTGTCTCGATTCGGACAGGTAAAGCGGGAAGTGGGACCACCCAGCAAGCAGGTCATCAACGGAAACACCTTTCCCCGGCCACTCACTCAAGAGATTTTCTCGGAGGAATGGCTCAAGGTAAAGCAAGGCATCCCGCTCCAGGTGCGGGTTGTCACGAACGATGCGATCAATTGCATCGCTGTCTACCTTTAATCGAACATCGATTTGGTCCCACACGAGAATGCCAATGTTGGCAGGCTCGTTCCGGGCGGGGTCGGCGACGTAGCGGATGACTGAGTAACGGGCTGGCCTCACAACTCACCCCCTTGCAGTGCAACGAAGCTTCGCGAGCTGTCGTTGAAGGCCTGGCGCAACGTCGTCTTGCGCTCAATCAAGAAGCTCTCCACGGACGACTGGTCCGGACCAGCGAGGAATTCTTCGGGCACGAGACGAACAAACGTTCGTACGAGATCTTCGTCCAATTGCTCGATCGCGTCAAGGGCGATTGCCAAGCGCTCACGGTCGACAATTGCGTCACGAATGAAGTCAATCCGTACATAGTCTGTTGCGCGGGAGTTTACCAACAGTGCAAGGTGGAAGGGGCGACGTGTTGGAGGCAACAGGCAATGGCTGTGGTCGTTTAGCACGAGGGAGAGCTGGTCGGGATTGCCTCGCTGAGTTCTGTTGCGCACAATAAGGTTGTCGGCGTGCCTGTCCATGTTGCAAAGCCATGCGTCAAACACGACTAGATCATAGGCGCTGTCACGGTTCTCGCGGCGATCGAAGAGATCCCGGCGAATGGCGGGGTAAAACGACCCCGGTGGCATCCAAGCACTCGCGAAGAACAGTTTGCCGCCCATTTCGACGATTGCAAAGTCGAGGACAGGTAGACCGAGCGATTGAGCGAGGTGGGCGGCGATGAGTTCGTTGGCGGCGACGTAGGGGTTGGCCGGCGATAGCGCTGGTCCCTTGATGATGTACTCGCTTCCGTTCTCGGCCAGAATATAGCGCGGCCGTGATGCTCCCTCACCCACGTCACCGTAATCAGTGTGAACGGCGAGACGCTGTGGACGAGAGGGTTCCGATGACCCACCCAACGGGAGTTGAATCGTCACCCGGGCGCTGCCTCTTTACGCGCAACTCCGCTGAGAGATTCCTTGTTGCCAAGATCATACGTTGTTTGAGCTTTCATCGCTTGATGCAACTACCGATGGGACTTCTCCTCCTCGTTTCGCCGCGGTCGTCAGCGTCTCGGTCCCGTCGGCGACCGGCGCCTCCCGATACAGATAGCACGAGACCGACGCCCCGTCCGATTGAAAGAGGGGGGGCGCTGCCTCGCGGCACATCGGCATCACGTGCGGGCACCGGGGCGCGAACTTGCAGCCGCGGTGGACG
>JBOGUE010000556.1:0-12049 GCA_050695955.1 Thermomicrobiales bacterium
CCGGGCCAATTCCGCAACTGGTTCTACTCGGTGATCGCCCAGAGCACGGCACTGACCTACAAACCTGCCTTCCGCAACGTCTTCTCCTACGCCCTGATGCGCGACGAGAAGGGCGAGGAGATGCACAAGAGCAAGGGGAACGCGATCTGGTTCGACGACGCCGCGGAAGTAATCGGCGTCGACGTCATGCGCTGGCTCTTCGCCACGCACAATCCCAGCCAGAACCTGAACTTCGGCTACAACGTCACCGACGAGGTCCGGCGTCGCTTCATCCTGCCGCTTTGGAACTCCTACGCGTTCTTCGCCACGTACGCTCGGCTCGACGAATTCAACCCGCTCAACCCGGCAACCAAGGTGCAACTCCCGGACCGTACGCTACTCGACCGCTGGATCGTCTCCCGCCTCAACCAGGTCGTCGCGCATGTGGGAGACCGGCTCGCACTCCTCGATCCGCATGGCGCGGCAACCGAGATCGAGCGATTCGTTGTCGAAGAACTGTCGAACTGGTACATCCGGCGCAACCGGCGACGTTTCTGGAAGTCGGAAAGCGATCTAGACAAGAACGCGGCGTACCACACGCTCTATGAATGCTTGGTTACGCTCTCGCGCCTGCTCGCCCCGTTCACGCCGTTCTTGGCCGAAGAGATGCACCAAAACCTCGTTCGCACGGTGGATTCGTCCGCGGCGACATCGGTCCATCTGACTGACTTTCCGACGGTTGATTTGGCTAAAGTCGATGAGGCACTCAGTCACGACATGGCGGCGGTACTCGAAGTCGTGCAACTTGGCCGCTCGGCGCGCGGCGATGCGGCGATCAAGGTGCGGCAGCCGCTCCCCGGCATCCTCGTCTACTCGCGCGACCCGGCGGTGATGGAAGCGGTCGTCCGGCTGAAGGACCAGGTGACCGACGAGCTGAATATCAAGGACGTCAATCCGCTGACCGAGCTCGGCGAGGTGGTGAGCTACGACATCCGGCCAAACCTCAGTCTGCTCGGTCCGAAATACGGCAAGCGCCTCAACGACATCCGGCGCAAGCTCGCCGCTGAGGAGCCCAGCGTGGTTGCGGAGCGAGTCGGCGCCGGTCAGGCGTTGCTTCTCGCCCTTGACGATGGCACAACCGTAACCATTGAACCAGAGGAAATTCTGGTCGATCTGCGAAAACGAGCGGGCTACGCCGCCGCTCAGGGCTCGCTTGCGACCGTTGTGCTCGACACGTCGCTGACGCCGGAGCTGATTCAGGAAGGTCTGGCACGCGACTTCGTCCGCGGTATCCAAGACGCCCGGAAGCGTGCTGGCTACCGGGTTGAGGATCGGATTTCAATCACATATGTTGCCGACCCAGAGGTGATCGCGGCGATCGCCGCGCATGGCGGCTATGTCGCGACCGAAACCCTCGCTGACACGGTCGATTCGATTGCCGCGATCGGCATGTCGGACGCCGTCGAACCTGCTGAGGTCGAAGGCCCGCACGGTCTGACCGACGCTGACGGCGAGTACCGTGACCAAATCTCGGTCGGCCGCCACCACATACGGATCGCCTTGCGCCGTCCTTTGCTGGTCGAGGGCGGAGGATGATCGATTCCCTTCGTGGTGTTCAACGGTTGCGCGCTTTCCTGACGCACCGTGGCGTCGAGGCCGAGATTCTTTTGCCCGGCGTCCCGATGCCGACCGTTCCCACCGCCGCGGCGGCGATTGGCGTGACAGAGGACCAGATTCTCAAGTCGCTCCTCTTCGTCGACGGGGACGGGCAAGCCGTCCTCGTCGTCGCCAGCGGCGTCCATCGCGTCGACCGCGCCAAGCTCGCTGCCGCCAGCGGATTGCGAAGGCCGCGCATGGCCGATCCCGAGACCGTTCTCCGGATCACCGGCTATCCCGCGGGCGGCGTCGCCCCGGTCGGGCACGCGACGGCCCTGCGCGTGTTGGTCGATCGGCGCACGGCATTGCTCCCGGTCGCATACGGCGGCGCCGGAGCGGAAGAAGCGCTTGTTCGCATTAGCCCGGCGGAGATCCTCCGGCTCACCGGTGGCGAGATCGCCGATCTGGTTGACGGCTCTGCCTGAATTGGCGTCTCTTCCGGGCGCTGCGCCATAATGCGGCGGCTCCGCCGCTGGCCGGCGCGGCAGAACGCACGAAATCATCGAGGACATCTGTGGCGACACGACTCGTAATCATCGGTTTGCCAAACGCCGGCAAGACGACAGTTTTCAACGCGCTGACCAGCGCCGAGGCGAAAACGGGCGGCTTCGGCGGCGGCGCCGATGAGCCCAACTTGGCGACGGTCAAGGTGCCCGACTCGCGTCTCGACACGCTGACGGAGATGTTCAACCCCCAGCGCAAAGTCCCAGCGGACGTCCAGTACTACGACGTCGCCGGAATCGCGAAAGGCATCGCCGAGAAAGGGATGAGTGGCCAATTGCTCGGGCACCTTGCCCAAGCAGAGGCTCTGCTGCACGTCGTGCGGGCGTTCGAGGACCCGAACGTGCCACATCCCGAAGAGACGGTCGACCCGCGCCGTGATATCGAAACGCTCAATTTGGAACTGGCCTTCAGCGATCTGGTGATCGTCGAGAAGCGCCTCCAACGCCTGGAATCACAGATTGCTAAATTGCGTGGACCAGAGCGTGAAGCCTTCGAGCGGGAGCAGGTCGTTATGACTCGGCTGCAAGAGGCGCTCGAATCTGATATCCCGCTCCGCGACGTCGTGCCGGACCTCGATCCCGACGACGCGAAGATCCTACGCGGCTTTGGCCTGCTAACCGCAAAGCCGCTCCTCGTGTTGCTCAACCTCGGCGAAAGCCAGCTCGGATCGGCTGGCGAGGAGATGATCGCACTGGCACGCGAGCGCTTCTCGCGCCCAGGAGTCGCCGTCGACGCGCTCTCCGGTCAAATCGAGATGGAGATCGGCCGGTTGGAACCAGTCGATGCAGTCGGCTTCATGGCCGACCTCGGCATCGCGGAGTCGAGCCGCGATCGCGTTATCCGCCTCTCGTTCGACCTCCTCGGTCTGATGCCATTTTTCACGGTCGGTCCGGACGAGTGCCGCGCCTGGACGATTCGCCGCGGCGAAAGCGCCTTAGAGGCCGCGGGCGAGATCCACAGCGACATCCAACGCGGCTTTATCCGGGCCGAAGTCGTATCGTACGACGATCTTTTCGCCGCCGGCGGTCTGCCCGAGGCGCGCAAGAACGGCACGCTGCGCCGAGAAGGCAAGACGTATGTTGTCCAGGACGGCGACGTCATCAATTTCCTGTTCAACGTCTGACCCCAGCCTAACGCCATGAGTGATGATGAGATTCCGGAAGACGAGATCGACATCGAGCTTCGTTCGCCGGCGGAGATTGGCGCCCGGCTGGTCATCCTTGCTTCGCTTCTGCGGCGTGCTCAGCTAGTCAATTCCGCCGATCAGGAAGAGACGTCTCGCGAGCTCTTCGACCTCCGCCATTGGTTGAGCGACGAAGGAGTCTTGTCTCATGCGACCGACGACGAGCGGCGCTTGATTGAAGCACCACGTGCGTCTTCGACGAACGTCGACGCAACGGATGTCGCACGCAACGGAGAGTCGCTCGCCGCTCTCGGCTGGGCAGTCGGTCTCGTCCACGGCATGGCCCCGTATGACCAGTTCGCGTCTTCGGCCGGAGTGCTCGCCGGCATCCCAGAGGCATGGGACAACGTTGCCTCGTTTATATCGAGTTTGCATCCACGCTCAGATGACCTCATCGAGGCCGAACGCGAGCGTGCCGAACTCTGGCTCTGGAGAGCGCAGATCGAAGCAGATCGGCAGGCCACCCGTGGATCGACGCGAGACGACATAGAGTCCGCCATCCAGGACGTTGCGCGAGATGCTGACGCCGCCAAGCTCTTGCCGAACATCGCCAACGACTTCCTACTCAACGGCGTTCCTTTCCGTGACCTCCCTGCCGAAACCCAAGAAATCGTCGCCATCATTGCGGAACGCCGCCTCCACGCATTGAACTGGCTCTGCGGCTTCGGCGAGGACTGGAATCAGGTTCCCCTCGCCGTCTGATCCCACCCCGTCGCCTCATCTTGACAACGCCGGTGTCAGTCGTTAGATTTACTTCGATAGTTGTACAACTTTATGAGAAGGGAGATGGACGGGCTATGGCAGAAGATACGGATCAACGCCTGGTCAACGTGTTCAAGGCGCTCGCGGATCCATCGCGCTTGCGCATCCTCGGCGCATTGGCGGAACGGCCGCGGACCGGCAATGAGCTGGCTGAGACGCTCGCCGTCGGTCCACCGACGATCAGTCACCATATGGCGCGGCTCACGACCGCACATTTGGTCACGGTCGAACGCGACGGGCAGAGACACATCTACCGGCTGAATGAAGGCGCGCTCCGGGATCTCATTCCGCTGGCAACAGCCCGGACCCCAGCCACTGCCGAGACAGTGGATACCGGCGATCCGGTCGAGCGGGATCGCGCCAAGGTGATCCGTGATTTCTTCGACGGTCCACGCCTCAAGCAGATCCCAGCGCAGCGCAAGAAGCGGGTGATCGTACTCCAACACGTGCTCGGCCGGTTCGATCCCCGGCGTGAGTTCCTCGAGCGCGAAGTCAACGACCTCTTGCGCGAAGCGCATGAGGACGTGGCCACGCTCCGTCGTGAACTCGTCGACTATGGCTTCATGACTCGAGCGGGCGGCGTCTATCGCGTCGCCCGCGCGCTTCCCCAACGGAGCGTACAGGTCGCCCAAGAGATCCCCGGTGACGAGCACACCTGGCTGCATCGCCTGCTCACTGAATGCCCCACGTAACACTTCGCTTGAATTCGCTCTTGGCCGCGTCGACAAACGCTGTGATTTTGGCGATGTCTTTGACGCCGTCAATCTCGACGCCACTGCTGACGTCCACGCCGTGCGGCTGCACATGACGAATCGCCTGCCCCACGTTCACGCCATCGAGCCCTCCTGCCAGCATCACTGGATGGCCATGAGCCAACTCTTTGGCGAGATCCCAATCGGCGCGCACCCCCTGCCCGCCGTAGTGCGAGGGATCGTAACCGTCGATCAAATAGGCAACCGGCGAATTCCTGGTGTCCTGGTACCGCGCGATCGTCTCCTCGGCGTCACGTACAGTCCCACCCGGCGGTAATCGAAGGGCTTTCACAACCGGACGGCTTAGCTCTCCGATCATGCCAGGGTCTTCATCGCCTTGGAGTTGCACGAGGTCGAGACCCGCGGTCTCCACGACCGCGTTGATGGTCTCAGCCGACTCGTTCACGAAGACCCCGACGGCAATCAAGCGGCGGCAGCCGGCGGCCATCCGCGCCGCTTTGATGCTCGCGGCGGCTTCGTCAGGCGTGACTCGGCGGCGATCATCGGCGAAGACGAATCCGATCAGATCTGCCCCCGCCAATGCCGCCGCGCCCGCATGCTTCGGCGTGCGCAGGCCGCATATTTTCACCGATCCGGGGGCCAATCTGACGTTGTCAGCCGTTGTCATGCCACATCTCCGAGGAGCGCCCGTACTGCCGCTGTCCGATCCGGAGCGACGATGAGCGACTCCCCCACAAGCACCGCGGCGATCCCTACCTGATGTAGCCGCTGGACATCATGGTGGGAAAAAATGCCGCTCTCGCTAACGAGCACGGCGCCAGCCGGAGCCAACGGCGCGAGTTGCTCCGTCACGGCGAGATCGACGCGAAACGAATGCAAATCACGGTTGTTGATGCCGATGATCGCCGCGCCAAGATCGGACGCTCGGCGCAGTTCTTCTTCGTCGTGGACCTCGACGAGCACGGAGAGGCCAAGCTCGGTCGCCGCCCGATAGAGGAAAGTCAAGTGTGATTGCTCCAGCGCCGCGACAATCAATAACACCGCATCAGCGCCGAACGCGAGCGCTTCAGTCAATTGGTACTCGTCGAGCATGAAGTCCTTGCGCAGGACCGGCCGCGCGGCCTCGTGCGCGACGGACGCGGCGGCATGAAGGTCGCCGAGCGAGCCCCGAAAGAAGGGCTCGTCGGTCAGTACGGACAGCGCTGCCGCACCACCGGCCACGTACGCGCCGGCAACCGCTGGAGGATCGACCTCGGCCCGAAAAACACCTCGCGACGGCGACGCGCGCTTGATCTCGGCGATGACTGAGACGCCCTCCCCTGACAGGGCGTTGGCGAGGCTCAACGGCGCGGCGCGGTCGACCGCTTGCCGCTCCAACGCGACAACCGGTGTTGCCTTCTTTCGCGCCTCGACGTCTACACGTGTTCGGGCAAGGATCCGTTCGAGCACGGTGCCGGTTGCTACGACTGAGCCGGTCATGCGGTCACCACCGATTCTGCCGTCAATTCCTGGGTCAACATTGCAAGGGAGTCAAGGGTCGCGAGCGCCTTGCCAGAGTCGATCGCCGCCGCGGCGATCGCGATGCCCTCGCCAAACGAGGCTGCCGCATTCGCCGCATAAATGCCGGCGCCGGCGTTCATGAGCGTGACCGAACGCCGAGGCCCGTCTTCGCCGCTCAGGATGGCGCGGGTGATGGCGACGTTCTCCGCAACCGCACCACCGCGCAAATCCTCGATCGTCCCACGCTTTAGCCCGAATTCCTCCGGCGATACTGAGTACGTCCTGATCTCTCGATCGCGCGCGTCGTATTCGGTCACCGCCGATGTGCCCGAGATCCCGAGTTCGTCCAGACCTTCTTCCGCATGCACGAGGACCACGTGTTGGCTGCCCAACCGTCCCAGCACTTCGGCGAGCTTGGCGGCGATGTCCGGGTGTCCCACGCCGATGAGCTGGTGGCGCGCCCCGGCCGGGTTGGTTAGCGGCCCCAGCACGTTGAACACGGTACGAATGCCCATCTCGCGCCGGGCTGGGCCGACGAAGCGCATGGCTGGATGAAAAGCCGGTGCATACATGAAGCCGATGCCGACACGCTCGACGCAGGTTGCCACCTGCCGCGGCGACAACACGATCTTGACGCCCAACCCCTCCAATACGTCGGCCGAGCCGCACTTGCTGGTCATCGCCCGGTTGCCGTGCTTCGCAACCTTCACTCCGGCCCCAGCAATTGCAAACGCCGCCGTCGTCGAGATATTGAAGGTGCCGGAGGCGTCGCCGCCGGTACCGCAGGTATCGACCAGCGGGCCGTTCTCAGCGACTTCCACCTTCAGCGCATGATGCCGCATCGCCGTGGCAAACCCGGTGATCTCCCCGACCGACTCGCCCCGCATCCGCAACGCCGTCACCAACGCCCCAATCTGCGCGCCGGTCACCTGCCCGGTCATGATCGCGTCCATCGCCGCCGTTGCCTCGTCCGTCGTCAACTCGCGCCCTTCGACGACGGTGCGGATCGCATGCTTGATGTCGAACGTTGCTCCGTCGGACATTGACTTCCTCCCGTCGTCCATTAGTAGCCGATCAGCACCGGCGTCCGCTCGTCCACAACAGCCGGTTCGCGGTGGCCGAGGAAGTTGGCGAGGAGGTCTCGCCCGGCAACCGTCAAGATCGACTCCGGATGGAACTGCACGCCGTCGATTTCGAGCTCGCGGTGGCGAAGCCCCATGATGACTCCGTCGTCGCTCTCGGCAGTGATCTCGAAGACCGGCGGCAACGTCGCGCGGTCGACGATGAGGGAGTGATACCGCGTCGCCGTAAATGGGTTCGGCAGCCCGGCAAAAATGCCGGAGCCTCGGTGACGAATCAGCGACGTCTTGCCGTGCATGAGTTGCTCCGCGCGCACAATCCGGCCTCCGAACGCTGCCCCGATTGCCTGATGTCCAAGGCAAACGCCCAGGATTGGACGACGTCCAGCGAAGCGCTTCACGACCGGCACGGAGATTCCGGCTTCGTTGGGCGTGCACGGACCGGGCGAGAGCACAATCCGCTCGATCTCCGGTAGCATCGATTCGATTTCGGCAAGCGTCGTCTGGTCATTGCGCACGACGATGACATCTGATCCAAGCTCGCGCATGAGCTGATAGAGGTTGAACGTGAACGAGTCGTAGTTGTCGATAAGCAAGATCATCGCTCGTTCTCCCGGCGCGTCGCCTCGCGCGCATACTCCTCGGCTTCCATGCTTTCGGCCAGCTCGATCGCACGCAATAGCGCCCGCATCTTGTGATGGCTCTCCGCGTATTCCCCATCTGGCGTGCTGTCGGCGACAATCCCGCCGCCCGCCTGCATCGAAGCGACCCCGTCCTTGACCACAAGGGTCCGCAATGCGATCGCCGTGTCCATGCCGCCAGAGAAATCGACGTACCCGGCCGCGCCCGCGTACGGACCGCGTTGATCAGTCTCTAGCTCGGCAATGATCTCCATCGCTCGCACCTTCGGCGCACCCGAGACGGTCCCCGCCGGGAAACAGGCCCGGAACGCGTCCAGCCCTGTCAGGCCCGGACTGAGATCTCCTTCGACGTGGGTGACGAGGTGCATGACGTGTGAATATCGCTCGACCGCCATGAATTTAGGCACGCGCACGGTGCCGGGCTCGGCGACCCGCCCTACATCGTTACGACCGAGATCCACCAACATCACATGCTCGGCCTGTTCCTTTTCGTCCGCCGCCAGTTCGGCGGCGAGCGCGGCGTCCAACTCGGCTGTCTCGCCCCGTGGCCGCGTCCCGGCGATGGGGTGGTTGGTCACAACACCGTCCTCGAGGCGGACGAGCAGTTCGGGCGACGCGCCGACGATCTGATGATCCCCAAAATCGAGGAAGAACATGTACGGCGACGGGTTGACGGTGCGCAAGGCGCGGTAGATCGTGAAGGGATGAGCCGGCGTCGGCAGATCGACCCGCTGCGACAGGACGACCTGGAAAATGTCGCCGGCCGCAATGTACTCCTTCGCCCGCTCGACGATTTCACGATATCGCTGCGGCGTGGTGTTCGGTTGGCAGCGATCAACCGCGGGCACGTCAGTTGGACGCCCACCGCGCGGCAAGGATGGCATTGGTTGTCGCAACTGCTCAACCAGCGTGTCCAAACGATTCGCCGCCGCGGCATACGCCTCGTCAATGCCCGCGGTGTGGTCTAGATGGACGTGGCTGACCGCCTTGATGGTGCGCTCCAGGTGATCGAAGACGAGCAGCGAGTCGACGAAGAGGAATCGGCTCTCCGGCATCCCTAGGCCCGCGCCAGGCGCCGCGCCGACTCGCGGCTCGAATCGCCGCACGGCCTCATACGAGAGATACCCAACCGCGCCTCCGAGGAAACGCGGCAGAGTCAACCCCGGATAGACCTCGCTCCGAAACGGCGCGAGCAAGTCGGCCAGCGCCGCCAGCGGATCGACGTACGCGACCGACCGTGATTGGCCGTCCTGTATGACGGTCGCCACGCCGCTCCGCATCGTAACGTCAAGGAGCGGCCCGGCGCCGATGAACGAATACCGGGCCAGGCGCTCACCGCCCTCGATACTTTCGAGGATGAAGCCGGCCCCGCCGTTGCGAATCTTCAGGTACGCCGAGACCGGCGTCTCCGTGTCGGCAATGATTTCTCGGTAGATTGGGACAGTCTTTGCCGCGCGTCCCGCGCCATCACGCCAGTCCCGCAGTTCGGCTAGGGTCGGAGTGGGCTCACCTCGGCGGCGAACCGTCGTGCGTGCTGGCGCGATCTGCTGGACCATTCCGATCCCCTCCCTCCGTACGCGGCCCCGGTTGCCGCTGGAACCGATTTCCAACTCTGGGCACACAAAAAGCCCCCGTCCCCGGAAAGGGACGGAGGTGCGTCAGACACGCTCCGCGGTGCCACCCTTGTTGGAGCCGGATCGATCCGCGCTCCCACTCTGCGCCCGCGGGCCCGGCACTGCCGAACCGATGGGCCGCTCCCGATAACGGAGGAGACACCGGTGGGACTTACTTGGTCCATCGCGGCAGATGGGTGGACCGTTCGGGCCACGGCTCTCGGATCCATTCAGCGCCCGCCAGATGCTGGGCTTGCACCACCCCCAACTCGCTAGACCCGGCGTTTCCGGCGCCTACTCGTTCCGTTCGCTGCCGTACCACTTCTTCGATTGTTCGCACTCTAGCAGCGGCCGCAACGGTATGTCAAGCCGAATTGGAGACACGATGCCTCCCGCGAAACAGCATACAATCGCTCACGTCGACAGCGTGATTTCCAGGGGAGAGGTTACCTAGCAGTGAGCAGCGAGCACGACGTGCAGATAGGCGTGGATATTGGCGGCACGTTTACGGACTTGCTCTTGTTCGACGAGCGCGATCGTGCCTTTTCTATTGCCAAAGTCCTGACGACTCCCGACGATCCGGCGCGCGCGGTACACGAGGGCATCGTGCGCATCCTCGAAACAACCGGGATCGCGGCGGCGCGGGTGTCGCGCCTTGTGCATGGAACGACGCTGATCACGAACGCCCTGATCGAACGGAAAGGCGCGCGCACTGCTCTGATTACGACCCGCGGGTTTCGCGATGCCGTTGATATTGCCCGCGAGCATCGATACGACCTGTATGACCTATTTATCGAGCGTCCCGAGCCGTTAGTGCCAAGGCCGCTGCGCTTTGAGGTCAACGAGCGAGTCCTAGCCGATGGCTCCGTTCTCGTGCCGCTCGATCGTACGGAGGTAGTCCAACTCGCCGAGCGCCTACGTGCGAACGGCGTCGAGGCAGACGCAGTCGCGTTACTCCATAGCTACCTAAACCCCACGCACGAGCAAGAGATCGAGGCGATATTACGTGAGGTTTGCCCAAGACTGCTCGTATCGACGTCGGCCGACGTCATGCCCGAGATTCGAGAATACGAGCGGACCAGCACCACCATTGCAAACGTCTACACCCGGCCGGTCGTCGACCGGTATCTCGCCGAGCTCGAACGCTCCATCCAGAGTCTGGGAATCTCAGCGCCAATCTACATCATGCTCTCTTCCGGCGGCGTCTGCTCCGTCGACGTCGCACGCCGCTATCCGATCCGGCTGATCGAGTCAGGCCCTGCCGCGGGCGCAATTGCGGCCGCCCACTACGGACAAGCAATCGGGCGCCCGAATCTCTTTGCCTTCGACATGGGCGGCACGACGGCCAAAGCCTGCATGATCGACGGCGGACAGCCGACGGTCAGTGCGGAGTTCGAGGTCAATCGGGTCTATCGGTTCAAGAAAGGGAGCGGTCTGCCAATCCAGACGCCAGTGATCGAGATGATCGAGATCGGCGCGGGTGGCGGCAGTATTGCCCGCATTGACAGCCTCGGCCTGCTGAAGGTCGGCCCGGACAGCGCGGGCGCGCAGCCGGGACCGGCATCCTACGGGCAAGGCGGCGAGCGACCAACCGTTACTGACGCCGATCTTGTCCTCGGGTATCTCGACCCGGACTTCTTCCTCGGTGGAGCGATGCACCTCGATCGCGCCGCGGCCGAAAAGACCATCCGGGTCCTGGCGGACCACCTTGGGATCGCCCTCCTCGACGCGGCATGGGGAATCCATCAGGTCGTCAACGAACAAATGGCAGGGGCAGCGCGCGTCCATGCGATCGAGCACGGCAATGATCCGCGGGCGTATCCTCTCTTCGCGTTTGGCGGCGCGGGACCGGTCCACGCCTATCGCGTCGCCGAGATCTTGCATGCTTCCGAGGTCGTCATCCCCTACGGTGCGGGCGTCACGAGTGCCGTCGGATTCCTCTTAGCACCGCTCTCATTCGATCTGGTGCGAAGTCATTTCGGCCGGCTCGATCACCTCGACTGGCCCACAATCAACCAGATTCTGCGCGAAATAGAAGCTGACGGTCGTTCCCTCCTCGAACCTGCCGGCGTTCGCGCCGACCAAATGACAGTTTCACGGCTCGTCGAACTAAGATACACCGGGCAAGGTCATCACGTTCCCGTACTGCTTCCTCAGGGAGCGCTTACATCGATGGCAGTCGACGATCTGCGGCAGCGCTTCGAGCGTGCGTATGCGGCCCTGTATGGACGGACGGCGCCCGGCAATTCGATCGAGGCCACGAACTGGCGCGTCACTGTTGCCGGACCCCGCCCGCACCTCCCGCTCGGTCGGCTTGCCCCATCATCTGAGACGGCGCCAGCAAATGCGCTCAAAGGGTATCGACCAATCTACCTGCCAGAAGCGAGCGGACGCCAGCGCGTACCGGTCTACGATCGCA
>JBOGUE010000557.1:0-1713 GCA_050695955.1 Thermomicrobiales bacterium
GCCATAGACCCGCCGGTCAACGATCTCAGCCCCAAATGGTGCGTGAGACCACGCGCCCTTCTCGCCGGTAGGGACAACGTCGACGTGAGCATTGAAACAGAGGGTCGGTCCTCCTCGACCAAGCAGCGCGACAAGGTTCGGCTTCGTTTCTTCCAGCGCAACGATATGCAGGTCGAATCCCACATCGTTCAACGGTGCGGAGCAAAGAAGTATCGCCTCCCGCACGTCGCCTGGTGGATTGACGGTCGGAATCTGAATGAGACAGCGCAGAAAGTCGACGACCTCTCGCTCGTCGATGGCGTCGAGCACGCGTCGCGCATCGGCTTCCGAAAATGACGGGTCTGTCGTCATGTCTCCTCCGCCCCAACTGTTCATCCCACCGTCGAGCGGTGGGCCAGTATACTGCCGACGCTGCTTCCATCTGACACTCGAAACGTAACAGGGTGGCAGTCAACCCGCGGGTGGAATGCGGTGGGCCGATCAAGGCGCGATCGCAACGCGAAATCTGAACACGGAAGGGAGGAACGGATGAAGTCCGCCGCAATGGTTTTGGCACGCAACTTTGAGGACGTTGAAGCAACCGATCCGAAGGCATTTCTCGAGGATCATGGCGTCGAAGTCACGATCATCGGTCTCGACCGATCAGAGATCGAAGGCAAGAAGGGCGCGCGCCTCAGCCCCGATGCGACCTTTGGCGACATCTCGCCGAAGCAATTCGGGGCCTTCGATTTGCTCGTCATCCCAGGTGGTGGCGCTCCCGAGAATCTCCGTATCGACGAAGGTGCTGTCGATTTTACCCGCCGCTTCGTGGAGTCCGGCCGGCCGGTCGCGGCGATCTGCCACGGACCTCAGTTGCTCATCTCGGCCAAGGTGCTCGACGGCCGAACCGTGACCTGCGTCAACAAGATCCGGGACGACGTCATCAATGCCGGAGCGCATTATGTCGATCAAGCGCTCGTCGTCGATGGTAACCTGATTACGTCGCGGACTCCGGCCGATCTCCCTGCCTTCGACGATGCAATAGCGCAGGCAATCGGCCTCGACTCGGCCGCGCCTCGCGTGGCCGCCGGCATGCGAGGATAATCGGCCAACGAGACCGTGGACGTCCCAATCCGCGGGCAAACTCCGACGCTGGACCACAGCCGATAGATCGCATAGAGTCTCTGACACGAGTCTGGTACGTGTTCCGTGATTGGAGTTCGTCCCTCAATGTCGATCGAGCCACAAATGAAGGAGGCCGGCGCCGAGGCCGTGACGAGCCACGCCACCAGGCTGAAGGCCGCGCGCGGTTTCATCTTTGACATGGACGGCGTCCTTTATCGCGGTCGAACGGTCCTTCCCGGCGTCAGCGACCTGCTCAACGCGCTCGACCTCCGTGGCCGCAAGTACATGCTGGCCACGAACAATTCTTCAGCGAGTGCCGCCGAGTACGTCGCCAAGCTGGCCGGCATGGGTGTGACCGTCAGTGAGGATTCCATTCTGACCTCAGCCATGGCAACCCGGGATTACCTGGTGCAGATGCTCCCGGCCGGCGCGGGCATCTTCGTCATCGGCGCGCCGTCCCTGCGGTCGGAGCTATTCTCGAACACCACATTTCATCCCGTGCAGTACGGCGAGGAAACGCCGGCGGCGGTCGTGGTCGGCATCGACACCAGCTTCACCTACGAGAAGCTGAAACTCGCGAACGCCGCCATCCGCGCCGGTGCCATATTC
>JBOGUE010000558.1:0-3646 GCA_050695955.1 Thermomicrobiales bacterium
CGGTACGACAGAAGACGAGGACAATGCCGTCCGGGAATGCGCCAAATACTTGGCGGACTGGTACCGGGCGAATGTTCCGCTGCTGGCATCTGTACGCTAACCAGACAAGCAAGGGCAATCAATGCAATGGAGACACGATCAATCCGGTGGGGCATTGTTGGCTGCGGGCAAATCGCTTTCGATCGGATACTGCCCGCGCTCGAACTCGCGAGCAATTGCGAGACTGTCGCGCTGTTCGACCCCGATCCGGAGCGCTTGGCGCGAGCGCACGGCAAAGTGCCGTCGGCGGCGACCTATCCCTCGCTCGCCGAGCTGCTGGCCGATCCAAACGTCGAGGCCGTCTACATTGCCACCCCCAACCACCTCCACTCGGAGCAGACGGTGGCTGCCGCGGCCGCTGGCAAGCATATTCTGGTCGAGAAACCGATGGCGCTGGATGCAGCCCAGGGACGACACATGGTCGAAGCCGCGGACCGGGCCGGGGTGAAGCTGATGGTCGCCTACATGACGCTGTTCAACCCCATCTTCCAGGCAGCCAAACGGCTGGTGGATTCGGGAGCATTGGGTGAGATCGTCGCCATGCGCGGACGTCACTCATACGCGATGCGGTCGGAATCTCTATCCGATGCGAACCGCTGGCGCCTCGATCCGCGTCACGGTGGCGGCCCACTGATGGACGTCGGCGTGTACTCGATCTTCACGCTGCGCGAACTCACCGGCATTACGCCGCAGTCGCTCGTCGCCACCGGCAGTGTTCGCCGCCTCCACGGCAAGACAGACTACGATTCGATCGTCTTTAGCTACGTGGGGCGCGACGGGACGCCTGGGGTGGTGGAGGCAAGCTTTACCTTTGGCTCGTCAACTTATGAGCTTGAGGGAACACGCGGCCGGCTCTGCCTGAATGGCCACATTACCCAATTGATTGGCGGCACGCTCGAGGCGGAGCTCTGGCCCGATTTCCGGCCGCGCCGCGTGTCAGAACGCATTTCGCACGAGGTCGTGCCGGCGGCATTGCCGGAGTTCTACAACTATCTGGGCGAGGTCACGCACTTCGCCTCCTGCATCCTCAACGACACAACGCCGTTGCCATCCGGCGCCAGTGCCATCACCGACCTCGACGTCGCCGATGCTGTCCGAGACTCACTCCGCACCGGGACTCGTGTCGAATTGTCGTCGGAGAGGACGGTTGTTGGATGACGGATCACATTGCGCTCCAGCTCTATACGCTGCGTCATCAGGCTGAGCGAGACTTCATCGCGACGTTGACTGAGGTTGCCGCCGCCGGCTACACCGCGGTCGAGCTCGCTGGCTACGGCCCGCTCAGCGCCCCTGAGCTGCGGCGGATTCTTGATCAGCTTGGTCTGCGAGCGATCAGCGCCCATGTAGGATACCGGCGCTTCGCCAATGAGTTGGACGCGGTACTCGACGAGCTTTGTCTCCTCGGCTGCAACTATGCGGTGGTGCCCGGTATTCCGCGCGAGGAGCGCGCCTCCCCGGACGCTCCGGAGCGGCTCGCCGCACAATTCGATGCTTGGGGCGCCGCCTGCGCAGCAGCCGGGCTCCGGTTTGGCTATCACAATCACGGCTGGGAGTTTGAGCCGCGCGACGGCTCGACGATGCTCGAACTTCTGTCCGCCAAGACCACGGCAGATCGTGTCGCCCTGCAAATCGACATCTTCTGGGCCCTGACCGCGGACATCGACGTCGTCAGCCTTATTGAGCGAAATTCGGGCCGGGTTCCCACCCTCCATGCGAAGGAACTAGCGGCCGCCTCGGCTGGGAAAGACACCACGATCGGGGCCGGGGTCACTCCCTGGCCGTCGGCGCTGCCCGCGGCCCGCGCCGCGGGCACTACCTGGTTCATCGTCGAGCAAGAAGATGATCCTGACAACGCATATCGCGACATCCGGCGTAGCCGGGAATCGCTGCAACAATTGCTGTCCCGTCACTATCACCCGGCGCCCACGTAATGATGGAATGGTTTCATCGAAGGTTGCGGCGTTGACATCATGCTGGCTCGGCGCCGACACGGGAGTACGCGGCCATGCAGGTGCCGGAATTCAGCCCACGATTAGGTGGGCACATGAACCTAGCCGAGAAAAAGCGCCGCCTGCTCCGCTTCCACTGGGTCGAGATGGAAATCCTGGAGATCGTCGCGTCTTGGTCCGAGACGATGGTATTCCTTCCGATCCGGGCTGGTGTCGGGCGCGTGATGTGGGAGCAGGCGCTCAATTGCAGCAGCATTGGCTGGGCGTTACGCAATCTTCGACATTTGGGACGAGTCACCATCACCCAAGCGCCAACCGACGAATTTGCCCGTTACTGCGAGCAACTCCACGCCATAGTGGATCCCGTGCTTCGGCTGGTCGGCATGTTTCGTGTGCTCGTTCCCGCTCTGGCCGAAGCGGAGCGTGCCTATCTGGAGAGTACGGACGCACTTGCCGACGCCAATTCCGTCGAGTCCCTGAACACGTGTCTGGCTGCCCATGCCAGCCAGACACGATGGGCGGAGCAAATGCTTGCGGCGTTGCTGCCAACTCCGGATAGCTGGAAACGAGCGGTCGACTTCGAACATGAGCAGCAACTGCTGCTGATCTCTGCCGGCGGCATCGATACGAATGGCCCCGCGGCGTATTACTTGCCATATCATGGTTGGCCGGAGCACGATGAAGCCAGATCGGCTCGGAGAGAGGTACCTGCTGCACACGGTCAGTGGCGATCGACCGGCTATACCTACACCAAGTCGTTCGAGCCGAACGTTGTTCATCTCCGCTGGGACACCCGTTTTCGGTATGCCGAATCTCCGGCAGAACTGGCGCCGCTGGCGCCTGCCGGCACAATCGCCAGCCTGGTCCGGTGGCTTCATGACCTGTTCCACGGTGAATGTCAGACAGTGGACCGGATGGGCTGGCTCCTCGTTGACTTTCCTGATCTTCCCTGGACCATGAGGATGGACATGGCGCAACAAGCGTGGGAAGAGTCGCGGCACATTCAGGTTGTCGCTCAGTTGCTCGAGGGTCTGGGAGGTCAACTCGGCAGCCTGCCGTTCCAGCCATACTTCGGCCACCGGCGGCGCGATCATCACCATCCAGTAGCGCATCTGGTTACAGGCAACATCATTGGCGAGGGCAGTGCCGCCGCCGAAACCAATGAAGCATTGCGGCTCACCCGGGGTTGGGACAACGATTGGCTGCGACATGGCCTTGAGCATTTGTCTGGAGACGAGGTTGTACACATCAGTTTTGGCAAGAAGTGGGCTCGCATGCTGATCCAGGAGGATCACGTTCGATACTGGGAGGAAGGAAAAGCGAAGGCGATCGCCGGACAGCGTGCACTTGAAGAAACGAAGCGGGCGTTTGGCTTCGTTCCCAATAGCATAGCAGGACCTGAACGCATTGAACGTGAGTTCTTGGCCCTCCTTAAATCAGTCGAATCCTAACTCTCGTATGAATAATGTCGACGGCAGATCTATCCGAACGAGATCACTGCTGATTGGTAACTGTATCGCGTGATCGTTCACCGCCCTACCGTTCCCCGCGCACATAGGGCGTACCAAGCGCGGCGGGCAAGGCGGCGCGGCCGGCAAGGAGAGCCAGGGCGAACATGATGCCGAGGTAGGGGAGCATGGTGACGAACTCGCTGCGCA
>JBOGUE010000559.1:0-4129 GCA_050695955.1 Thermomicrobiales bacterium
CGTTAGGGCTTAGGCGTTCGGCGTTCGGTACAATCGACATCGTTCTCCTAACGCCGAACGCCGAACGCCGAACGCCTGAAGAGAGCGAGCACCATGAGCAATCTCGGCATCAACGGCTGGAACCTCATCATTCAACTCATTGCATTCGTCATCTTCCTCTGGCTGCTCTGGCGCTATGCCCTCGGTCCGATCGTGCGCATGCTCGATGAGCGGCAGGGTCGCATCCGCGACAGCATGGAGGCCGCCGAAAAGATGCAGGCAGAACTGCAGGCGACGGCCGTCAAAAACGAAGGAATCCTACGCGAGGCCCGCCAGGACGCGCAGCAGATCCTTACTCAGGCCCGCGAGCAGGGCGATGCCACAATCGCCCGCGCCCAGGATGAGGCCGGCAAGCAGGCCGCGGAGTTCCAGGCCCGCGCCGAGGCTACGCTACGCGCGGAGACCGAGCAGGCCCGCCAGCTGCTTCGGCAGGAAGTCGCCGGCCTGGCCGTCATGGCCGCCGGCAAGATCGTGCGCAAGGAACTCGACCCGAAGACTCAGGCCCGCCTGATCGAAGAAACGCTGGCCGAGGCCACGGGCGGCACGAACGGCAAGACGCCGGCGGCGTAACGAGTGCCCAGCGTTCGATGAAGACAGGGGGCACAATGCTAAGGTCCTGGACGTGAGACACGAATCGGGGCAACTGACTCGGCACTGAGCACTGGGCACTCGGCACTGGGCACTGATTGAGCGAGGAGCGTCGGAATGGCGAGTGGCGCGGCGAAGCGATATGCGCAGGCGGTTTTTGAGCTGGCCAAGGCGAGCGAGCGGTTCGACCAATGGGAGGCGAGCCTTGCTCGCTTCGCCGAATTGATGACCGACGAGCGGGCGGCGGGCTATTTCGCCAACCCGAACGTCAGCACCGCCGACAAGCAAGGGCTGCTCGACCGCATCCTCGCCGACGCCCAGCCGGAGGTGCGCAATCTCGCCGGCCTCCTCCTCCAGCGGCAGCGTTTGGGGATCGTGCCGGATCTCTTCCGGATCTATTCGGACGCGGTGCTGAACGAACGCGGCATCGCCATCGCCGACGTCACCACCGCCGAGCCACTGGCCGAGGCGGCGCAAGCGGCGGTCCGCGCTCAGTTGAGCCGGGTCGTCGGCAAGGACGTGCACCTGCGGTTGCGCACCGATCCCGAGATCATCGGCGGCATCGTCGCCCGCGTCGGCGATCAATTGATCGACGGCAGCGTCGTCAGCCAACTCCGTCGCCTGCGGGCCCGCCTCCAAGCACCCGCGTAGCATCTCACGTCGAATACCCAACGCCTAACGCCTAACGCCTGGAGGAGATCATGGTCGTACGCGCAACCGAGATCGGCGACATCCTGAAGCAACAGATCGCCGGCTTCGAGCAGCAAATGACCGTTACCAACGTGGGAACGGTGGTCGAGATCGGCGACGGTATCGCCCGCGTCTACGGTCTCAGCAACGTAATGGCGAGCGAGCTCGTCGAGTTCACCAAGAACGGCGTCCTCGGTCTCGCCTTCAACCTGGAAGAGGATTCCGTCGGCGTCATCATCATGGGCGAGTACACCGAGATCGAAGAGGGCGACGAGGTCCGCTCGACCGGCAACATCGCCTCGGTCCCGGTCGGCGACGCCCTGATCGGTCGCGTCGTCAACGCCCTCGGCCAGCCGATCGACGGCAAGGGCCCGATTCAGACCGACAAGAGCCGCCCCATCGAGCGCATCGCCCCAGGCGTCGTCCTGCGGCAGGACGTCGACACCCCGCTCCAGACCGGCATCAAGGCGATCGACTCGATGATCCCAATCGGCCGCGGCCAGCGCGAGCTGATCATCGGCGACCGCCAGATCGGCAAGTCGGCGATCATCCTCGACACCATCATTAATCAGAAGGGCCAAAACGCGATCTGCATCTACGTCGCCATCGGCCAGAAGCGCGCCCAGATCGCCCAAACCGTGCGCGTCCTGGAGGAGCATGGCGCGATGGAGCATACCATCGTCGTCTCCGCCTCCGCCGCCGACCCGGCCGCGCTCCAGTACATCGCGCCCTTCGCCGGCTGCTCCATGGGCGAGGAGTTCATGGAGGCCGGACGCGACGCGGTCTGCTTCTACGACGACCTCTCCAAGCACGCCTGGGCCTACCGCCAGGTATCGCTGCTGATGCGCCGCCCGCCGGGACGCGAGGCGTACCCCGGCGACGTCTTCTACCTGCACTCCCGCCTGCTGGAGCGCGCCGCCCGCCTCAATGAGCAACTCGGCGGCGGCTCGCTGACGGCGCTGCCGGTGATCGAAACGCAGGCGAACGACGTGTCGGCCTACATCCCGACCAACGTGATCTCGATCACCGACGGCCAGATCTACCTTGAGCCTGACCTTTTCTACGCGGGTATCCGACCGGCGGTGAACGCCGGCGTCTCGGTTTCCCGAGTCGGCACCGCCGCCCAAATCAAGGCGATGCGGCAGGCGCAGGGTCGCCTTCGCCTCGACATGGCGAACTACGACTCGCTGCGGGCGTTCGCTCAGCTCGGCACCAGCGACCTCGACCCGGCCACGCGCGCCCAGGTCGAGCGCGGCCAACGCCTGACCGAGATTCTGAAGCAAGGCCAGTACCAGCCGATGCCGGTCGACGAGCAGGTCACCGCGATCTGGATGGCGACGAACGGCTTCGTCGATGACGTCGAGGTCGACCAGGTCCGCGCCTTCGAGGCCGCACTCCTGGAAAACGTGCGCACCGCCCACCCAGAGATCCTCGAGCGGATCCGGACGGAGAAGGAGCTCAGTGACGAACTGCTCGACGTCTTGCGCAAGGCGATCGAGGACTTCAAGGCCGGTTCGCAGTGGGCGTCGAAGCCGGCCGGTAGTAGCCAGTAGCCAGTAGCCAGTAGCCAGTAGCCAGTAGCCAGAAATCAGAACGGGATCGCCATTCCGCGGTACACAGACTGACTACTGACTACCGACTACTGGTGACGAGGAGCGCACCGTGGCAAGTACCCGTGAACTCAACCGCCGGATCAAGAGCGTCGGCAACGTCTCCCAGATCACGCGGGCGATGGAAATGGTCTCGGCGTCCAAGATGCGGCGGGCGCAGCAGCGGGTGCTCGCCAGCCGTCCATACGCCGACCGCCTGCAGGGCGTGATCGCCGACCTTGCCTCGTTGCAGATCGACCCCCAGGACCTCGCTCTCTTCCCGCTGCTCAATCAGCGCGAAATCAACCACGCGGCGGTCATCCTGATCACGCCGGACCGCGGCCTGACCGGGGCGCTCAACTCGAACCTCCTGCGCCGCGCCAGCCGCTACATTCGGACCGAGGCCAACGTCCCGGTCGAGATCATCGCCGCCGGCAAGAAGGGCCGCGACTTCATGCTTCGCGCCCGGCAGGACGTGGTCGCCGAGTTCATCGGCTTGGGCGACAAGGTCTCGCTTGACGACCTGCGGCCGATTGCCCAGGTCGCGCTCGACGACTTCATCGGCGGCAAGGTAGACGCCGTTTACATCGTCTTCGCCCGCTTCGTCAACACCCTGACCCAAACCCCGGAGATCCGCCAGATCCTGCCGATCGAGAAGCCGGAAGGGGTCGGACTCTATACCGACTACATCTTCGAGCCGAGCCCGGCGGCGGTGCTCGAGAGTCTGCTGCCGCGCTTCATCGAGATCCAGATCTACCAGGCAATGCTCGAGTCGATCGCGTCGGAGCATTCGGCGCGGATGGTGGCGATGCGCAACGCGACCGACAATGCGAAGGATCTGATCTCTGACTTGAGGCTGGAACGCAACAAAGCCCGCCAAGCGCAGATCACGAACGAGATCGCGGAAATTGCCGCCGGCGCGAATGCGTTGGGCGGGTAGAAGCCGTCAGCCGTCAGCCATCAGCCGTCAGCTATAGGCCGACGATGGCGGGGAAGACTGATACCAGCAGACGTACGACGATGAATGCCAAAAGCTGACGGCTGATGGCTGACGGCTGATAGCTCGGAGGAACACACATGGTCGCCGCCGCGGAACAACCACAAACAGCCACCACGGGCGCCACCGGCAAGATCGCTCAGGTTCTCGGCCCGGTGGTCGACGTCGAGTTTCCACCGGATCAGTTGCCGGAGATCTACAACGCCATCGAGATCAAGATGGACGA
>JBOGUE010000560.1:0-3010 GCA_050695955.1 Thermomicrobiales bacterium
GCAGCAAGGCGACCGCGCAGATATTCCCCGGCGCCGCCGGCATCGTGGTCGTCGGCGGCCAGGGCAACAGTGCGTTGGGGATCGGGATCGATGCTGGTGCCAGGAATCCGCCCACCGATCCATTGGCCGGTCGTGTCCCAGAAAACGACGGCGACGATGACGACCGGGACCGCGTGGCGGGCAACCGCGAGGCCCGACGCGCGCAGCTTGGTCCAAGGTCCGGTCACGAGGGCGGCGATGACCAGGACGATCGTGAGGGCGACGACGACGTCGACGGTCGTCACGGTGATCTCCTCTCCTCGGCGGCTGACGTAGACCGTCGCCAGCAGGAACGCGCCGAGCGCCAGGGGTGCGGCGACAAGCAGCATGCGCGACCGTTCCCGGCGGGAGATCGCATCGACCGTGGCGCCGGCGAGCAAGGCCGGGGCGATGGCGAAGACGATCAGGATCCGGTTCGGGACGTGCTGGTGCAGCACTTCGAACCGGGGCAGGAGGTAGAAGAGATCGTGCAGCGGCGTGTTGCGCAACAACAAGACGCAGACGACGAGACCGTAGGCGCCGAAGAATGCGGTGGGGAAGCGCCGGCGCGCCAGCAGGGGCGCGAGCATCGCCAGGAGCACGACGGCGCCGCCGACGTACCAACGACCGCCCCGGTCGCCGCTGAGCAGGCGGTCGACGCCGACCGCCAGGAACCAGCCGGCATCGGATGAGGGACGCTCCGAGAAGCCGCCGGCGCGGGAGGAGCGGGCGATGGCATCGAGTCGAGGCAGGACGCCAGCGGCGGCCAGGCCGAACCCGCACGCAAAAACAGCGGCGCCATGGAGCACCAGGTTGAGCAAGCGGGCGCGGAGATTGACGGCGTTCGGCGGCGCGAGGAGTGCGCGGTAGCCCAGGTAGGCAGCGACCGCGAGGAGCCCGTAGTAGGCCCCTTGTCCCAACCACCCGGCGAGCATTTGGCTGATGGCGCAGCCGGCAATGCCCCAGCCCGCGATCCGCGGGAACCATCGCTGGGCGCGCGCGGCTAGCTCGACGCCGATGAACGCCAGGGGAATCCAAGCGGCAACTTCTGTATAGGCAGTGCAGCAGGCCGTGTACTTGACGAACGTCCCGAACTCGAAGGCGGCGCCGGCCAGGACGCTGCCCCACACCCCCAGGCCGAGGACGCGCGCCAGCGCATAGGTCGCCAGACCGGCCAGGACGAGATGGAAGACGACGAGCGCCTTAAAGGCGACGACCGGCGCAAGCAGGGTGAAGAACACCATAGCTGGCAGGTACATCCAGCCCGATTCGGGATCGCCGGCGAAGGGCGCGCCCGCAAAGAGGTGCGGGTTCCAGCCGGGGATGTCGCCGTCGCGCAATCGTTCACCCAGGTGGGCAAACCAGGGCAGGAAGAAGGCGGGGATGTCGGTCCAGGAGAGCTGGCGATCGTCCCGGAAACGATCCCAGGCGACGCCGGCCGTCAGTCCGAGCAGCAGGGCGACGCCGGCCGCGTCGGGCAGCAGGCGAGCGGCACGGCCGGTCGTCCATGCCGACCGCGGCTGGTTGGAATGGGGAGGGCGCGCGAGCGTGATCATCGGGCGAATAGTAGCGGGTTCACCCTGCGCGTCGCGGCGCGTTAGGATGCATTTGGGCACGGAAGCTCGCGTAACAAGCGCTCCTGGGCCAATATGCCTTCATGCCCATACTGTTATGGTGTGCAAGATAAGTCCATTGTCAAGGAAACGTGCTCATTCAATGTGGCCGTGCGCGATGAGCTGCCCGGACGGTCGCGTTTCTGGACAAGCTCCAGGATGGTGCAAGGCTTCATAGCGTCTACGTGACATTCCATTGGATTCATCTGCCCGTCATGAATTCTTAGCCTCGGCACACCTAGGACGGCCTATTCGGGTCCATTCTGACCTGACGCCGGTCAGTCACCGAATTAAGTCTCCGACCTGACGACAATATCGATGCTGCCGAGCCGATGCTCAAGATCGTCAAACTCGGCGCCGCAATCCGCGTACAGGAGTGCAAGGTAATCAACGTAGGCATTTGGATCGGTCGCAGGACCAACATCCATGAAGCCGCCGTAGAAAACCATTGAAGGTCGCTCCCACCCTCCCATCTCGCGGCGGTTTCTGTAGCCGATCATGAGCGCAAGGCTCTCCTCGGGGAGTCGCCCTGGCGAGCGGAGGGCCGTACCGGTGTATTCATTTTCAGCCCTCTTCCATCTGATCCGGTTGTGTGAGTTCTTGGGGTGACGCCGCAAGCCAAAGTTCTCTTATTCGATTGAACGGCACCAGAAAGCCGACTACATCGCCAGAGATGTCCTTCGCCTCTCGCTCGTCCTTGGCCCAGCCGATGTCCACAACGCTACGTTTCGGGGTGACGCGGGGCATGTCTCTGCCTGCTGCCACTAAAAACGAATCAAGGCCCCAGAAACCGATCGTGAATACGTGACCGATGTAGTCCGACAAGGGTCGCGTTTGGTTGCGCACCCTCGTGAACACCTTCCTGTTGCCAGAAAAATGGGCCTCGCCATCCGAATGGTGAGTGAATTTGACCCGATTCCGCGTCGTTTGCCCGCTAGTGTCGAGATCCTGCCGGGTGGACGTGCCGGCTGGTCCTTCCAATTTGTACTTGCTGAGAATCCATTTCTCATGTGTGAAGTATGCTAAGTGGGCGAAATAGTCGATTCCCTTCGGTCCTAATTCCCATTGAACCTGTGCAATCTTGTGGCGGGTGGTACCGTGCTGGATAGTCAGTACGCAGCGCTCGGTCGCCAGCATTGATTATCTTCCTCCGGTTCTCGCTCTAGCTTGAAGTAGCGCGAGATCCGCTTGTGCATGATTCCCAGATTGCGATTGTCCCAACCGTACCATGTCAAGCGCCAGGCCCTACGGGCCAGGGCAATTGCATTCTCACGCAGCACCGAGGAGGTGCAGGAGATAGCCGGTGTCCCAGGCGGCCTTCATCCGGGATGCCTTGACGCCCACCGTCCGGGACGCGTCCTGCTGGATCAAGGTCAGGG
>JBOGUE010000561.1:0-6814 GCA_050695955.1 Thermomicrobiales bacterium
GTTCTGGTACGTAACCCCAATGCCGGATGCGCCCGTCAGGCTGAATCTCGCGCCAAACAGGATCCCTGACCACACGCTCACACCACTCACGGCGCAAGTAGGGGCGCTTTCTCAAGACCTGCTCCTCGATCAGGCCGGGACTCGGCCCTCTAATGACAGTATAGAAGGGCCGCGGCTTTCATCGTTGACAACGCGTTCGAGGTCTACCCCACCGTGATGTCCCGCCGCCGGCAGAGATAATAGGAGAGCGCGAGAAAGGCGATGGTGTACGCCGTCAGGACGGCAGTTGCTTGCCAGACGGGAGGCAGCGGGTCGGTCGTGCCGGCAAACGGTGAGTCGAGCCCAGTGCTGTTGGCCGCCAGCAGCGCGTCGACGTTGCGGCTAATGAGGGCGCCGGGTACGCGGTCAAAGGTATCCCCGGCCAGGCCCAGCAGCGCCAAGATAGCTCCCTCGAGGAAGATGGCCGAGACGCCGATGCCGACGCCGGCGGCGACCGAGCGCGTCCAGACCGTGATGAAAAAGGTCAACGCGAGGTACGGCAGCATTGCAAAGAAGGTTCGACCAATCGACTCGATCAATTTGACGCCGCCGCCCGGTCCGAGTCCGCCACTGAGGTCCTCGAGAACGGTCGCCGTGGCGCTGGCGCTCAATGCGACGAACGTGCCGACGACGATGACGACGGCCGTGAAGAGAACGGCTGTCAGCAGCTTGGCGGTCAACAACGACGAGCGGCCCCGGGCACGGGGCAACAGTGTGCGGATCGTCCCCCAGCCAAACTCCGTGCCGATCAAGCTGGCAGTGAGGATAACGACAATCGTCGTGCCGAAGAGCCAAACCAGGGTAAGTCCAGTATCGCGCACGGATGCCAGGCGGATGTGCTGACGCAGATCCTCGATGTCGTCGCCGGACTGGGTGCGGACCACTGCCCAAAAGATCGCATACAGGGCGCCGACGCCGAGGATGACGATCGCCAGGAGGAAGCGGGGCATCCAGCGGCGCACGAGCCGAAAAAGCTCGCTATGCAGCAGCGGCGTCATCGACCGCACCTCGTTCATCACGTGGGGTTTCGTCTTCGGTCATTTCGAGGAAGACATCCTCCAGGCGGCTCTTGCGCGGCACGATCGCGACGGCGTAAAGCCCAGCGTTGGCCAGTGCCCGGTTGATCTCCCCACCGTGCTCCTCGTGGGCGACCACGTGCAATCGGCTGTTGTCGATCGCGACCCGGCCGACAAAAGGAAGATCGCGCAAGATAGCCGCCGCGCGCTCGAGATCGGGCAGCGGCAGCACAACTTCGATAAAAGCGCCCCGGCGCAAGAGATCGGCGACGGCGCCGAACTGGAGCAACTGGCCCCGTCGAATGATCGCGACGCGGTCGCAGACCTGCTCGACCTCGTTCAGGAGATGGCTTGCTAAGAGCACGGCGCGGCCTTCGCGCGCCAGACGCGGAATAAGCTCGCGTACCTCGCGCTGGCCGGACGGATCGAGTCCGTTGGTCGGCTCGTCGAGGATCACGAGGTCCGGGTCGGTCAGCAGGGTCGAGGCGATGCCCAGCCGCTGCTTCATGCCGAGCGAATAGGTTTTGAAGGCGCTCTTGGCGCGCTCGGTCAAGCCGACCTTATCAAGGAGCTCATCGATTCGCTCCTCAGGCACGCCGCCGGCGGCAATCGCCAGCGCCCGCAGGTTGTCCCGGCCGGAGAGAAAGGGGTAGAAGGCGGGAGTCTCGATGATCGCGCCGATGGAGCGGTTGACGGAGGCGTCGGTGCGATAGCGCGCGAGGTCCTGGTCGTGGAACTCGACCTTGCCGGCCGTTGGCTTGATCAGGCCGAGAATCATGCCGACGGTCGTGCTCTTGCCGGACCCATTTGGTCCGAGGAAGCCGAGGACCTCACCGGCGCGAACGTCGATGTCGAGACCGTCGACGGCCAGCACCGAACCGAAGCGCTTCGTCAGCGCGTGCGTCCGCAGGACGACTTTGCCGGGGTCGCGTCGCCTCCCCCCGGTTGGGTGCGGGGCGGTTGCGGCTCCGTTGGTCGTCTTGATCACCATATGACAGGTAGTCTCTCACGACATGACGAATCCGGCCCGTCCCGGCCGGTTCGTCCCGACTTGCTGACATTATGGTAGCCAGTGGTTGCCACGAAGCTTTGGCGGACTTGTCACGGAGATGTGAACTCAGGTTTGGCCTTCGGCGTTTGGCGGATCGGCGTTCCGCCGAACGCCGAACCATCGTTACTGGCCGCCGCCGATCAGTCCTTCTCCTCGCCATCGCTCGAATACCGGGGTTATGCGGCCTTCAGCCTCCTCGACTGCCTCGGCTGGCGTCAGCTCCCCGCGCGCCGCTGCCGCGAACATGTTCGGCAGGATGTACGTGGTGAAGACCTCGCCGATCGCGGCGTTGGCCGGTCCGGGGTAGCCCAAGTTGACGGTCCAGTCCGCGGCGTCTTTGAGCACGGCCAGCTTGTCTGGCGGCTGGGAGTCGTAGGGGTCGGCGTCGAGCCAGCCGCCCTCGGTGAAGAGCTGCGGGGAGAGTCTCGGCCAGGCCGGGAGGTTGTAGAGCTCGCTCTCGAAGGTTGCCTGCTCATAGTTGGCGGCAAGTGGAGCAGGAACTCCTTGGCCGTGTCCGGGTATTCGGCGTTCGTGGGGATCATGTAGACGAAGACGGCGTCGCCATTGGCCAGGGCGATGCCGTTCTGTCCCGCCAGCGGGGCGGCGAAGAAGATGTCGGCGGCGACCTCCGGCTGGGCGGTCTGCGCGCTGCGATAGGCAGAGATCGAGTTGAGGATGTACGACGCCTGGCCGGCGATCAGGAGTTGGTTGTTGGAGGCGGGATTCCAGCCGAAGACTTCGGGAGTCATGGCGCCGTCGAAGAGGCTTTTCATGTATTCGACCTCGGCGACAGTCTCAGGCGAGTTGATGACGACGTTCTCGTTCTCGTCCTGGACGGACGCGCCGAAAGCCATCAGCAGCGCCTGGCACGACATGTTCGAGTCGTCCTCGGCGGACATGCCGATGCCCATTTGGATGCCAAGCTCTTGCCGGATGCGCGTACCGCGCTCGAGCAGTTCCTGCCAGGTCGCCGGGCCGTTCGGCAGGCCAACTTGATCCCACAACCCGCGGCGGTAGTCGCCCGGGTCGGGCGCGTAGCCGTGACAAAACCCGTAGAAGACGTTCGTTGTCGGGTTGTAAGAGTAGCGCCGGGCGAGATCGAGCTGGTCCCCGTGGCGGCGCGTTGCTTCTTCGACGATGTCGGTCAGGTCGAGCACGCCCGGTTCGAACTGCGGGAGTGGGGCGACGTATTCGATCAGATCGTGGCCTTCGTTGCCGCTCATCTCGGCGGCGATCGCGGCCGGGAGGTTGACGGCGCTGATGTGGTCCACCGTCACCTCGACGCCGTTCGCCTCGGCCTACTCCGGCGCAAAGGTCTTGTCGAACCATTCGTCGTACCGGGGCACGAAGTGGCTCCATTGCAGGATCTTCAAAGAGGTGTCCGCGATATTGCGCGTCGGCGTGGATTGGATCAGCGTCGCGCTTCGTGCTCTAGCGTACAGGTTCGGGTGGGCCGACGCGGCCAGGGATGCCGCACCAGCTCCCTGCAGTAGCGCGCGTCGGGAGATGGATTACCTTAAGTCGAATACTCGCATGGCATACCTCCTGTCGATGGGATCCTGGGGATGATCCTTACCCCCCGCGCCCATTCTGTAAGGCGTGGCAAACATTGCGGGGAAACGCAGCCCACCAGCGGCCATCGAGGATCGCGAGCGCGCGCGTTGCTTGTACGGCGAACGAACCCAGTGTAGCTTGACGTTGTACGTCTGGTAGGCGGAGCGGCGGCTTGTTGCGGCGCGACCTCCTCAACCCGGCAAGCCAGCAAGGAGGACAGCCATGCGAGCGGCCCCGGCGGTGCGAACGGCAGCTACCTTCGCGTGGCGCAACGTCCTCCTCGCGATCCTGATCGTGTTGACCGCGATGATCGGCCTGGCGTTGCTCACCGAGGCGACATCGGACGGGGACGGCAGTCCCGTCTACCTCGCGAACTTCTCGTCGAGTTCACAGATTGGGCCGAACGGACCGAGCATCGTCGTCACCGGCACCGGCCGCGCCACCGCTCCGGCGGAGCACGCGACAATCCAGATGCTCGTCACGAGCTCCGATCAGTACTACCCCGGTATGCGGACCGAGCCGGAGCCGGAGGCGACGCCAGGCGCGGCGGAACGGACGAGGGTGGAGCCGATCCTACGCGCGCTCGCCGAGCAGGGAGTCGAGGAGCAGAGCATCGAGGTTATCGTCAGCCCGGTCCTGGGTTGCAGCTACTTTGGCCCGACCGGGACGTGTTTCTCCGCGCGGATCGATTTCACCGTCGAGCAGCCGACGCTCGAGATGCTGAACGCGATGATTAACGCGGCCGGCGCGGCGGCGCCGGAGGTCAGCCTGCTCATCGATCGCGTCGGCGCGACGTATGAGATCGGCGATTGCGCGCCGTTGCAGCGCACGGCGCGAGAACAAGCCACGGAGGACGCCCGTCACCGCGCCGAACAGCAGGCTGAAGTGCTCGACGTCGCGCTCGGCGATCTCCTGCTCTCCAGCGAGATCCCGCCGGCGGCCACCGGCGGCGGTTGCGGCCTGCCCCAGGCCGAGCAGCCGTCGTTCGATGTCTACGGCCGCGCGATCACCGGAATGGCGCCCACATTCGACCCGACCTCGCCGCCGGAGGCCGTCGCGGTTGTCCAAGTGAATCTGGCCTACGCGATTCCGACCGGCGACGCGAACGCATAGTGTTGACGGCGGTTGACAGCCAAACCGCCGATGGGTCACGCTGATCGCGATGGGTCACCAAGGAGGATCGGCGTGGCAACGACCGCACGACTGAAGACCTACGACGACCTCTGCCGCATGCCGGACGACGGCAATCGCTACGAGCTGATCGGCGGAGAAATCGTCGTGAGCCCTGCACCGACGTGGATGCACCAGCTAACGTCGGGCGTCCTGTACCAATGGCTTGACGGCTTCGTTAAGCCGCGGCGACTCGGCTGGGTTGCGTACGCGCCGCTCGACGTGCATCTTGGACCGCACGACATCATCCAACCGGACATCATCTACGTCAGCCGCGAGCGGGCGTCGATCCTGATCAGCAATGGCACGCACGGTGTGCCCGACCTCGTCGTCGAGATCCTGTCGCCCTCGACGCGCCAACGCGATTTGGGAGAAAAGCTGGCGCTCTATGCGCGGGCCGGCGGGCTGGAGTATTGGATGGCCGACCCTCCCGCTCGGCGATTCTTCCCCTTCGCCCTGACTTCGGACGGCTATCAACCCATTCCGTTGGAGGGGACGGTGTTTCGCTCCCGCGTCTTGCCAGGCTTTGATTTCGATGTGGAAGCGCACTTCGCCGGACTCGACGCGCCGTTCAACCCTTGACAAACCTGGGTATCAGCCATTATCGTCCGCTCTGTGACAGACGTCACAATCTCTCTGTGCCACATGTCGCGTGCCATGTGCCGACCGCGATAGGGTTTGAAGGGTGTTCAACCCGCTCCCCAAGCGAATCTTCCGCACACGTACCGGCCGAACGGGCGCTCCCCGTTCGGCATAGCGGTTCGTCGCCCTCCTGTTGGTGGGCGCTGGTTGTTCGGTTGCGGTTGAGATTCGCGATTCGGGAGGTCCCAGGTGGCCGCGTCATCCACCATTGAAAAACAATCACTCGGCAAGGTCGTTCTCGCCTATTCGGGCGGGCTGGACACGTCCTGCATCATCCCCTGGCTCAAAGAGAACTACGACTGTGAAGTGATCGCCTTCGCGGCGAACGTCGGGCAGCCCGACGACCTCTCCGGCATTGAGGAGAAGGCGCTCGCCAGCGGCGCGTCCAAGGCATTCGTCAGGGACCTCCGCGAGGAGTTCATCAAGGAGTACGTCTTCCCCACGCTACGCGCCGGCGCGATTTACGAGCGGAAGTACCTGCTCGGCACCTCGATGGCCCGGCCCTTGATTGCCAAGCACCAGGTCGAGGTCGCGCTGATCGAAGGCGCCGACGCGGTCGCCCACGGCTGCACCGGTAAGGGGAACGATCAGGTCCGCTTCGAGCTAACGTTCATGTCATTGGCGCCGCATTTGAAGATCATCGCCCCCTGGCGGCAGTGGCACATCCGGTCGCGGGAAGACGCCATCGAGTATGCACAAGCACACAATGTTCCCGTCGCCGCGACGAAGTCGAAGATTTACTCGCTCGATGGCAACCTCTGGCACCTCTCGCACGAGGGCGGCATCCTCGAAGATCCGTGGAGCGAGGCCCCGGCCGATGCGTTCGGCCTGACCGTCGCGCCTGAAGAGGCGCCGGATACCCCTGAATACGTCACCGTTTCCTTCGAGCGGGGGTGGCCGGTCGCGGTCAACGGGCAGCAGCTCGATCCGGTCGAGTTGGTCACCTTGCTCAACGAGTTAGGCGGAAAGCACGGCGTCGGGCGGGTCGATCTGCTCGAAAACCGGCTCGTCGGCATGAAGAGCCGGGGGGTCTACGAGACGCCGGGCGGCGCCATTTTGGAGACCGCTCACAAAGAGTTAGAGCATCTCGCCCTTGACAAACTGACGATGCGGCTCAAAGATACGCTTGCGCTGACGTACGCCGACCTGGTCTACAATGGCCAGTGGTTCACGCCAATCAAGGCCGCGCTCGACGCTTTTGTCGAGAAGACCCAGGAAGTCGTCACCGGTGACGTCCGGTTGAAGCTCTACAAGGGGAACTGCACGGCAGTCGGTCGGCAATCCCCGTTCGGGCTCTACCAGGAAGATCTGGCGACGTTTGGCGCGGACGACGTGTATCGAC
>JBOGUE010000562.1:0-6064 GCA_050695955.1 Thermomicrobiales bacterium
ACCTATGAGGACGAAGATGAGGCGATTCCGCTGGCCGGTGAGCGTGCCCTCGTCGTCGGTTCCGGGCCGATTCGCATCGGTCAAGGAATCGAGTTCGACTATTGCTCGGTTCAGGCGGCGCGGGCGCTTCACGACGCGGGCGTTTCCTCGATCATGGTGAATTCCAATCCGGAAACCGTCTCGACAGACTTCGACGCGTCGGATCGGCTCTACTTCGAGCCAATGGACACCGAGAGCGTCCACGAGATCCTTCGCCACGAAGCAGATGGCCGTGGCGTTGACGGGATGCCCCCGGTCATCGTCCAATTCGGCGGCCAGACCGCCATCAATCTTGCGTCGCCGCTATCTCAGCTCGGTGTATCAATACGTGGTAGTTCGCTCGAGTCGATTGATCTGGCGGAGGACCGCGAACGCTTTGAGGCCTTCTTGCGGCGGCTGGGGATTCCGCAACCAAACGGCGCCGCGGTCACGTCGCTGGGCGACGCACAAGCCGTTGCCGAACGCGTCGGGTATCCGGTGCTCGTCCGCCCTTCCTACGTGCTGGGCGGACGCGCCATGGAGGTCGTTTACGGCCCCGATCACCTTGCACGCTATATCCGCAACGCCACGAGCATGACCCCAGAGCATCCCGTTTTGGTCGACAAGTACCTCCTCGGCAAGGAGGTCGAGGTCGACGCTATCTCAGACGGCGAGCAAGTGTTAATCCCCGGCGTCATGGAGCACATCGAACGGGCCGGCGTTCATTCCGGTGACTCCTTCGCGATCTATCCCGGAATTCGACTGTTCCCGGCCGAAATCGACACGATTGTCGATTACACCACCCGCATTGCTCTCGGTCTCGGAGCGCGCGGCCTGATCAACATCCAGTACGTCATCCACGCCGGCCGGCTCTATGTGTTGGAAGTCAATCCACGATCCTCCCGTACCGTGCCCTTCCTCAGCAAAGTCACGGGTGTGCCGATGATCAAGCTGGCGACGAATATCATGCTTGGCAAAACCTTGCAAGAACAAGGCTACTGTGGCGGGCTTGCGCCGAAACAGCCATTGGTTGCGGTCAAGGCTCCGGTGTTCTCGATGGCAAAGCTCAGCGGCGTCGAAGTGCACCTCGGTCCAGAGATGAAGTCGACCGGTGAGGTGATGGGGATCGATCTAACCTTCGAGGCAGCGTTCTATAAGGCCCTGCTCGCGGCGGGACTGGCGCTTCCGCCGAAAGGCTCGATCTTGCTTTCGGTGTCGGATGAGGACAAGGCGGACTCGCTCGAGATGATCGGGCAGCTTGTCCGCTTGGGCTACAAGCTCTATGCGACCGAGGGCACCGCCGCGCTGGTCGAGCGAGCGGGGATGCCGGTCCAGATGGTCACGAAGCGGATCGGGCGGGGCAAACCGGACGTGCTCGACGTTATCCTCCACGGGGTCGTCGATGGAGTAATAAACACGCCCGGTCTCGCGGACAAGGAAATACTTGACGGACTTGAGATCCGCCGGGCGGCGGTCGAGCGCGGCATCCCCTGCATTACATCCATCGACACCGCACGAGCAATGGTGGACGCTATGGCGATGGCGAGCGCCGTCTATACTGTCCAACCACTGCCGGATTACCGACGACACGGATTCGGCTATTAGACCGGCCGTCCGCGTCCGCGTGACTACGAGGCGAGGAACGCGGCTGGATGGTCCAAACGAGCGTCGACTTCGCGCCTCAGGTGCTCGATGGAGCGGCAATGCGGCCACGGGAGTTTCAGGCAAGCGTCGTTGCAATCGAGCCAGTCATGGGCGACGCGGTGTTGATGTCCCTCACGGCGCCGGGACCAATGGTCGAAACGGTTCGAGCCGGACAGTTCCTCGACATCCTCTGCCGCACCGACGAATCGTTCGATCCTCTCTTACGACGCCCGTACTCGATCCACCGGGCGTCACCGACCGACGGATCGCTGACGATCCTCGTGCGCCCCTTTGGACGAGGAAGTGTATGGCTGGTTAGGCGCCGTCTGGGCGAGACGCTCGACGTCCTTGGTCCGCTGGGCAACAGTTTCGCGATCGCGCCAACGTCGCGCAATCTCGTCATGGTCGCCGGGGGCGTCGGTGCTGCGCCGTTGGTTATGCTGGCTGAGGAAGCAGTGGCGCGCGGATTGACTGTCACCTATCTCATGGGCGCGGCTGACGAGAGCGGACTGCTGCCGCCCTCCGAACTTCCGAGCACGGTCGAGTACGTCGTCGCAACCGATGACGGCTCGCGAGGCCACCGGGGGTTCGTCACCGATTTGGTCCCGGACTTCCTACGGTGGGCCGATCAGGTCTTCACCTGCGGGCCGGAGGCGATGTTTCGCTCCCTCCGTGACGTCATCTTGCCGCTGCGTATTGGCCGGAAGCCGAGAGTCCAGGTGTCGATGGAACGATCGATGGCGTGTGGCCTGGGCGCCTGTCTTGGTTGCGTCGTTGAAACCAAATCCGGTATGTCGGCCTCGTGCGTCCAGGGGCCGGTTTACGACATGGACGACGTCATTTGGTGAGGTCCGCAATGGACGAACGGGTGCTCTCGGTCGACCTCGCTCCCAACAACCCGCGCGAATTGCGTTTGGACAATCCCGTTATCGCCGCGTCTGGCTGTTTTGGCTACGGGCAAGAGTATGCGAGCGTCATCGACGTCCAACGCCTCGGCGCCTTTGTCAGCAAGGGAATCACGCCGCTTCCTCGCGCCGGTAACCCCATGCCCAGGATCGCTGAAACTCCTGGCGGCATGTTGAACGCCATCGGCCTCCAGAACCCCGGCATTCACGGATTCGTCAAGAAGTACCCGAAGATATGGGCGAATTGGCGCGTGCCCGCCATCGTCAACATCTCGGCCGAAGCGGTCGAAGATTACGCGATGATGGCCCGGATTCTCGACGAACAGCCTGGCATTGCCGGCATCGAAGTCAATATCTCCTGTCCAAACATCGCACGGGGCGGCTATTGTTTCGGATGGGATCCGGAGATGTCGGCCGATGTCACCCGCGCGGTACGCGCTGCAACGACGTTGCCGGTCATCGTCAAGCTCAGTCCTGGCGCGGTGGACGTCGTCGGCGTTGCGCAAGCAGTTGAAGCGGCCGGCGCGGATTCGGTGTCGCTCATCAATACAGTGGTTGGGATGGCGATCGACGTTAAGCGGCGGCGCCCAGTCCTGGCGAACCTGACCGGCGGACTCTCTGGACCGGCAATCAAACCGATCGCGCTGAGGATGGTTTACCAAGTCGCTGCCGGCGTGCAGATCCCCATCATCGGCATGGGCGGGATCATGGGACTCCAGGACGCACTCGAGTTCGTTATGGCTGGGGCGTCGGCGATCCAGGTCGGGACCGCGATCTTCGTCAAGCCGACGATGTTGACTCAATTGATTGATGATCTGGGCGAATGGATGGCGAAGAATGGAGTTGGCTCGCTCAGTGAGATCGTCGGCACTGCACATCCGAATCGACCTGGGCAGTCGCTTCGAGATCGCGCTTTGACAACCGCGGTCGCCGCTGGATGAGGTTTCTCTACGGCCTCCTTATCTTTTTCCCTGTCGCGCTTATTCTTGAGATCGGCAACGTTGGCGGGCATGCTGCCGTCTTTGTCACGTCAGCCGTGGCCATGATTCCGCTGGCAGCCATCCTCGGCCGAGCAACGGAAGAGGCCGCCATATTCACCGGACCGAAAATCGGCGCGTTGCTCAACGCTACGCTGGGCAATGCCGCGGAACTGATTATCACCATTATTGCGCTGCGAGAAGGCTTAGTTAACGTCGTTAAGGCTAGCATTGCCGGGTCGATCATCGGCAACATCCTCGTCGTGCTCGGCATTTCGGCGGTGGTCGGTGGAGTCAAAAACGGTACCCAGTTCTTCGATGCGCGTACCGCCGGAGTCAATGCGACGATGATGGCGCTCGCGGTCGTCGCGCTGAGCCTCCCGGCCGTGTTTGCCCTCGGTGGGGAAAACGGAGGTCCGTCCACTCACGACATTGAGTTGTTGAGCGACTGGATGGCGGTCGTCCTGATTGTGCTCTATGCGCTCTACCTCCTCTTCTCGCTGCGGAGTCAGGAATCGTCCGCCGAAGAGGCTGACCACGGTCAGGGTACGATGAGGCTGCCGATCGCCGTCGGCCTGCTCGCGGCGTCGACAATCGGTATCGTCGTTATGAGCGAGGTGCTCGTCGGCTCTATCGAGCCCACGGCCGAGGATTGGGGGCTGACCGAACTGTTTATCGGCGTCATGCTTGTACCGCTGGTCGGCAACATCGCCGAGCATCTCGTCGCGGTCCAAATGGCGTACCGAAACAAAATGGACCTCAGCCTGGGGATTGCCGTCGGCTCCGGACTGCAGATCGCGGTCTTCGTGACACCGGTGCTGGTGCTGGTCGGAGAACTGCTCAATCAGCCGATGACACTCGTGTTCAACTCCTACGAATTAATGGCACTGATTGGCGCGTCGCTGATCGCCGTCCTCATTTCGGTCGACGGCGAATCAAATTGGCTTGAAGGGGCCGAGCTGGTCGCGCTCTATGCGATGATCGGTCTCGCGTTTTTCTTCGTACCGTGACGTCCGATTATCGTAGAGGACAAAGGCGAAGAATGAACGGAAACGATCTCTTCCAGTTGCTGCGCCAAGTCGGGGCGCTGAAGGACGGCCACTTCTTGCTGTCGTCCGGTCGGCACGGTGACCAGTACATCGAAAAGTTCGATCTGCTACGCCAACCGCGGCAGACTGAGGCGGTGTGTCGCGGATTTGTCGAACGATTCGCGAACGCGGGGGTAGACATCGTCGCCGGTCCGACCACCGGCGGCATCATTCTTGCCTATGAAGTTGGTCGCCAGCTTGGCGTCGCCGCGGCGTATGCGGAACGGATGAGCGATGGTTCGCCAGGGCGGGAGTTTCGACGAGGAACGACGTTCGCAACGGGACAGAGGGTGCTCGTCGTCGACGACATCCTGACGACAGGCGGGTCGGTGCGAGATACCCTGACCGCGCTCAGAAACCTGCCCGTAGAGATCGTGGCGGTTGCCGTGTTGGTTGATCGCAGCGGCGGCAAGGTGAACTTTGGCGATGTGCCGCTGTCGGCACTTTCCACAGCGGACGTCGCGTCCTGGGATCCTGATAATTGCCCGCAATGCCGGGACGGAGTGCCATTGGTCAAACCAGGGACGTCGACGCCGCTCGGCATGCCGTCATAGCCTGCCGAACGAGGATCATTCGTTGCGTTCTGGGTGGGCCGCGATCCGAATGCGCAGCTCCTCGCGCAGAAGGTGCAGGTCGTCCAGCCGCTGTTCGATTTGTCGCAACGTCTCAGGGCGCGGCTGCTCGACGTATTCATTCCGCAACTCGATAATCATCTGTGCCACCCGTCCGATCGTGCGAACGGTGTGGACGGGGTCATCCTCCCGAGACGGCACCGAGTAGCCACTCATACACTGCCTCCTGGCAACAGCCGCGTCCCGCGATAGCGCGGGCTGGCTACTCGTTGTCCTCGCGTGGCGCCTTCGCTGTACTGGCTAAATCGGAGAGCATCGCCAGCAATGTTTGTTCGTCGATCAACGGTACACCCAGTTCCCGCGCCCGATCGGCTTTGCCTCCCGCGTCCTCGCCAGCTAAGACGTAGCTCGTTTTTTTCGAGACGGAACTCGTAACATTTGCTCCAGCTCTTCGCAAGCGTTCTTCGGCCTGGGGCCGAGTCATCGTCTCTAGGCGACCAGTAATGACAAACGTCATGCCAGTCAGGGAAGTCCGACCGTCCCTCGGTCCGCCATCGTCCTGAAATCGGAGGCCCGCCGTCCGAAGCTTTTCGATGATCGCACGGTTGCGCGGTTCTTGGAAGAAGTCGTAGGTGCTCTTCGCCACAACCGCTCCAATGCCACCAATGGCATTGATCTCGTCGAGCGAGGCGTGCAACAGCGCGTCGATCGAGCCGAATCGATCGACCAGGAGCGATGCGGTCCGCTCCCCAACGTGGCGAATGCCGAGCGCGTTGACCAGCCGCGCAAGCGGGCGCTGCTTGCTCGCTTCGACAGAAGCCTGCAAGTTGGCGGCGCTTTTCTCACCGAGCCCTTCGAGG
>JBOGUE010000563.1:0-8360 GCA_050695955.1 Thermomicrobiales bacterium
GTCGTATTCTCCCCGACCCCTGACTCCTGACCCCTAGATCGGATGCAATCCCGCAAACTCCAGACCGCATGTCTCTTCGTAGCCGTAACGGATGTTGAAGGCCTGGACGGCTTGGCCTGCCGCGCCCTTCATCAGGTTGTCGAGGGCGGACATGACGACGACACGGTTCGAGTGCGGGTCGCGCTCCCACCCGACGTCGCAGTAGTTGCTGCCGGCCAGGATCTTCGGTTCCGGATAGCGGTGGATGCCGGACGACTCCTTGACGATCCGCACAAACGGCTCGTCTTTGTACGTGCCCCGGTAGATCTGCCAAAGGTCCTTGTCCGCCAGCGGCTCCTTCAAGAAGACGTGGGAGGTGGCGAGAATTCCGCGCACGGCCTCGACCGACGTCACCGTAAAAGCGATGTTCGGCGCGACGCCGCCGTGGGTCAACTCTTGAATGACCTCGGCGCTGTGCCGGTGCCCGGTCGGTTTGAAGGTACGGATGACGCCGGAACGCTCCGGGTGGTGCGAACCCAATCCGGGCTCGCCTCCACCGCCTGATGACCCGGTCTTCGCTTCGATCGTCGTCGGGATGCGAGTATCGACGACGCCGGCCTTGAAGAGCGGATAGAGGCCCAGAATCGCCGTCGTCGCGTTGCAGCCGGCGCTGGCGATGGTGTCGGCCGTTCGCATCGCCTCCCGATGCAACTCGGGGATGCCGTAGACGAACTCGTCCAGCGCCGCCGGCGACGTATGCTCGTGCCCATACCAGACTGGGTAGTCGTCCGGGTTGTTGAGCCGAAAGTCGGCGCTGAGGTCGATGATCGTGCGCGCGCGCTGCCGCAAATGATCCATCTTCCCCATCGTGACGCCGTGCGGCAGCGCGATGAAGAGCACGTCGCACGGCTCGATCTTTTCGATGCTGACGAACCTGAGATCGGTCTTCTTCCGCAGATTAGGATGCAGGGCGCGGACGAACTTGCCGGCGTTGCGCTCCGAGGTGACCTGGCGCAACGCGGCGCCGGGATGGTCGAGCAGCAAACGGACGAGTTCTCCTCCGGCGTATCCGGATCCGCCGATGACGGCGACGTCGAGCATGAATGCGTTCTCCTGGTCGTTAGGCGTTAGGCGTTAGGCGTCGGGGGATAGATACTAATCGGCCACCGCCTCCTGCATATCTAGCACGGATGTCAAACGGATGCGGCTTTGCTCTGCGGCGACCGCGAGGACGTAGTCGACGATTTTGGCCGGGATGTCGACCCCCGTGGTGTCGATGCTGTTGCGAAACTCCATCGTGTAGTTGACTTCGTTGACCAACAAACCTTGGGCGCTCTCCAGCAGGTCGACGGCGACGACACCGCCGCCGACCGCCCGCGCGGCAGCCAGCGAGAGGGCATCGATCTCCGGCGTCACCGGGCAATTGGTGGCGACGCCGCCGCGGGCGGTGTTGGTGATCCAGTGCGGCGAGTCGCGGTAGATGGCGCAAATCGTCTCGTCGCCGACGACGAAAGAGCGGATATCGCGTCCCGGTTTATTGACATACTCTTGAAGGTAAAACGCGCCATGGTGGAAGGAGCCCAAGGTGACCTTATGCTCCAAGAGCGCCTCTGCCGCGTCCCGATCGTTGACCTTCGAGAGCAAACGCCCCCAGGAGCCGACCGCCGGCTTCATCACCACGGGGTAGCCCAACTCTTCGATTGCGTCCAGCGCCGACTCCGGCGTGAAGGCGAGGATGGTGCGCGGCATCGGGACACCGGCCCGCACCAGCGCGGCCGATGTGAGCACCTTGTCGCCGCAGGTGTTCGCCACGTCGTACGTATTTACGGTCGGCACACCCCAATCGTTCAACACGCGGAGCGAGTAAAGCGCCCGCAGGTGATTGATGCTCCGTTCCAACACCACGTCGACGCCGAACGACGGCTGGTGCAGATCGAGCGCCAGGTGACGATCGTCGAATCGGACGACCTCGACGCCTCGCCGGTCGAACTCGGCCAACAGCAGTTTTTCCTCAACGCGCACCCGCGACAACAAGATCCCAACGGTCAGCGGAGTCTCCACGGAAGCTCCTTTGTCAGTACCGAGTATCGAGTGCCCAGTGCCCAGTCTGTTTTGAGGCGCGTATGCCTCATGCACAATTCGCCTGATTTTGGCCGGCAAGCCTGATGTTCTGGCTGGGCACTGGGCACTCGTTAACGCATGAAGCCCCTCGTCCAAAGGACGGAGGGCTTCGCTCCGTGGTACCACCTTTGTTTGCCGCGCCCTTGCGGACGCGGCCTCTTCGGGCGCTAACACGCCCTAGCCCTGTATCGGGAGCACCCGGCCGGTTCTACTTCCGGAGCTTTCAGCTCTCAGCTATGAGCTTTCAGCGTGATTACCTGCTGATAGCTGACGGCTGACGGCTGATAGCTCGTCGGTTTCTTCCGGCGGCTCGGGGGTCTTACTCGGACCGGTGGCATTCCGCGGGTCTTGCACCGTTTGCCCGCTCGCTGGGGCGCCTCACCGGGCCTACGCTGTCCCCGTCATCGCCAGCTGGTCGCCAGATTATGGCAAGCCCTGATTGTTGTCAAATCGGTCGTGACGCTACCCACTCCAAGGCAGGCTCGGCGAGCCATGCCCCTACTCGACGAACGCGGGCACCGTGTGCCCGATCAGGCAGGCTGGGCCTTCCGGGTCGTGGGCAAGGCGGACCGCTTCGTCCACGATCTCGGCGGCAATGTCGATGTCGGTCGTGGTCATCAAGCCTTTGAACTCCCCGCCGGTGTTGACTTCGACGCACTTCATCCCATCTGATGTTTCGATCAGATCGACGCCAGCGAGACGGGCGCCGACCGCCGCGCAGGCGCGGAGCGACATCTCCTCGATTTCCGGCGTAATTGGACAAGGAAGCGAGACCGCACCACGCGCCGAGTTAGTGATCCAGTGCTCCGACGCCCGATAGGACGCGGCCAGCACCCGATCGCCGACAACGTAGGCGCGGATATCGCGCCCCGGCTTCTCCACGAACTCCTGGATATAGAAGATGTTGTGGTGAAACGAACCGAGCTCGGCCTTTTGGGCGAGGATCGCCTTAGCTTGCGCGGGACCATTCACCTTTGCCAGAAGGCGTCCCCAGGAGCCGGTCACCGGCTTGATCACGGCCGGGTAGCCGACGCGCCCGCACGCCTCGACGGCCGAATCGACCGAATAGGCCAGCAACGTTCGCGGCGTCGGTACACCGGCGGCTTCCAAGGCCAGGCTGCACCGCGCCTTGTCATCGCAGACAGTCGTCGCCGCCGAACGGTTGAGTGTGGGAATGCCCCATCGCTCGAACGTCCGCAACGAGTACTCCGCCCGCGAATGGACCACGGACCGGTCGATCACCACGTCGAGGTCGATCCCCGCCGCCTCCGCGGTCGGCGCGGTGAGATCGAGCACAAGCTGCCGGTCGAAGACCGGCGTCACCTCCACCCCGCGATCCCGCGCCGCCTGGAGAATCAACTTCTCCTCGGCCCGCAAATGCGAAACCAATACCCCTAAGCGCACGCTTCGCCCTCGTCCATTTACTGATAGCTGATGGCTGATCGCTGACAGCTTGTTCATAACGCCACCAGCACGTCAGTCAGGACTCTGATCGCCGCCAAATACTCGTCCAGAACGATTCGCTCCTCGGGTGTATGGTCGAGCGAGGCGTCGCCCGGACCGTAGGCAACGATCGGGCACTCCCAGGCCGGGCCGACGACCGTCATGTCGGAGGTGCCGAGCTTGACCGTGAAGCGCGGCGTGCCGCCCGCGCCGCGGATGCCGCGCATGAACGGCGGCACGAGCGGGGACCGTTTGTCCGACCGATAGCCTGGCTGTTGGCCTTCGACCGTGAGTTCCGCGTCTCCCGCTAGGTCGCGCAATCGAAGCAGCAAGTGATTGATGTCAACGCCCGGCGGCAGTCGCAAGCCGACGGAGAGCCGCGCTTCGTCCATTAGACCGTCACTATCGGTCCACATGCCGCGGAGCGCCGGCCCGATGCTCGTAAACGTACTTGTCGCAGCCCGATTGCGCGTCGCGCACTCAGCGGCAACCGCATTCCAAAACGCAACTGACCGCTCGGCGACCGACTCGCCCGGACCGGCCGTGTGCCGCCCCTGCTGCCGCAGCCTGTAGGTCAGCGAGAGGGTGCCGCGATAGCCGAGACAGACGGCATCCCAGCCGCTCGGCTCGCCAATGACGCAGAAGCTGGGCGCGGGCCAGGACGCAACCGCCGTCGCGCCGGGAGAACCGATCGTTTCCTCACCGACCGCACCGACGACAGTAATCTTGACGTTGCCGCGCTTCGCCGCCGCGGCGGCCGCGGCGACAAAGGTCGCCAGCGGCCCTTTGGCGTCGACCGCGCCTCGACCATGCAAGACGCCATCGTCGATCCGCACCGGGATATCACCGGGAACGGTGTCGAGATGGCCTAGCAGCACGATGTGGCGCGGGCCGTTACCGATCGTGCCGACGGCGCTGCCGGCCGCATCCGGTGCGGCGTCGAAACCGCGCGCTGCCATCGCTCGGCACAGGTAAGCAACTGCCTCGGCCTCATCGCCGCTGGTGCTGGGGATGGCGACGAGTCCGCGGAGGAGATCGATGTGCCCGCGGTCACTCAAGGCGTCAGTAGCGACCTCAAGCGGTGAGAGCGACGTCATCGGTCACCTCCCGCCCGCGTCTAGATGGGACCTCGACGCTCGCTGCCAGAAAGCCCGGCTGATTGCCGAGCGCCCGCGCCGCCGATGCGGCAATCGCCTCGGCCACCGAAACATGTCCGTATGGCACGGCATTTCGAAAGTCCGGCGCGGGAAGCACATCCCAGACCACTGGACCGGCCGCCGTCAGCGCGATTTCCACGCCGGCAATCGCGGCGCCGAGCACCGACGCCGCGGCTATCGCGATCCCGGCGAAGCGGGATGGATAGGAGGCGTGCTTGACGGCGCCGGTCATGCCAACCGCGTGCCCGTCGACGACGAGCACGGTCACCCGCTCCTCGAGGAGGGGCATCCCCGATTGCACGAGCATGACGACGTCGTGTTTGGCCCCAAGGACGCCGCGATGCTCGAGGATTGCCTCCGCGATGTCGCGGTCGAGCAACGCGAACTCGCTCGAACCAGGGGCAAGCGGTAACAGCGTTGCCGGATAGCCGATGTCGTCCAGCGCCGCCAACGCCGACTCCTCAGAGCAGGCGAGCACCGTCTTCGGTCGAGGCACCGCTGCCGCGGCCAGCGTCGAGGCAATGGCGAGTCGATTCCCGGTCGCCGCGACTCCCGCGTCGAGGACCGTCACGCCCACCGACCGCAGGGCAGGCAGCACGGCGGCGGCAACCGCCCGGTCCTGGCAGCGATCGACAATGACGCCGGCTTCGACCACAACGCCGTCCGCCGCACTGGCGGACGGCCCAGGCGGGACCGGTCCCACGGGCAACGGCAGGCGCGACGGGTGGAGGGGCAGCGCCGGAACGCCGGCCGCCGCCAGCGCCGCGAGGATCTGCTTCTCTTCCATCCGCACCCGCGTGCACAGCACGCTCACCGTTGCCATTTCCTGCGCCCTCAGCTTTCAGCTTTCAGCTATCAGCCGTCAGTTCACAGCTCGTCGCTGATGACCGTCCGGCAGTTTGACTATGAGCAGTCAGCCATTCCGCCATCAACTTTCCGCTGAAAGCTGATAGCTGATCGCTGACAGCTCGTCGCTACTCGCCCCAGTCTTCGCCTTCCTCGGGGGCAAGTCCGAGTTCGAGCGGGTTGACCTTGAGCACTTCCAGGTCGGCTCCGCAGTCCGGGCAGGGCACGATTTCGCCCTGCTCGACGTTGTCTCCGAGTTCGAGTTGCGCTCCGCATTCCGGACACATGGTTCTGGTCTCCCTTTCGTTCCCTCACGTTGTCCACAGACGCTGTCGGCTTTTGGCCGACGGGCGAGGCAAGCTGCGCCCCGACACCGATTGGTCCCTGACCCCCGACTCGCAACTCCGCTGACTCCTGACTCCCGACCCCTACCACATCGTTTGCAGCAGTAGGGCCTTGTGCAGGTGGAGGCGGTTTTCAGCCTGGTCGAAGATGATCGATTGGGGACCATCGGCCACGTCGGCCTCGACCTCCTCGCCCCGCCGCATCGGGAGGCAATGCATAAAGACTGCCGTCGGTTTTGCTTCGGCCATGACCTCCTTCGTCACACGGTAGGGCGCAAGCCTCGTCGCTTTGAGCGTATCGTCCGCTTCGCCCATGCTCTGATGAACGTCGGTGTAAATCGCGTCCGCGTCCGCCACGGCCGCCGTCACGTCGTCGGTAATCAAGATTGTGGCGCCGCTGGCCGCGGCTAAGCGGCGCGCCCGCGTCACGACGGCGGCGTCCGGCTGGTACGCCTCCGGCACCGCCACCGCGACGCTCATCCCCATGGCGCTGCACGACATCAGCAGCGAATGGCAGACGTTGTTGCCGTCGCCGAGGTAGGTAAATTTCAATCCCTGCACGTCGCCAAAACGTTCCTGGAGCGCTAGCAGGTCGCCAAGCGGCTCGATCGGGTGACACTTCGCGGTTAGCGCGTTGAAGACCGGCACCGTCGCTCCGGCCGCAAAATCGAGCAAGTCGTCGTGATTGGCGACACGGACCGCGATCGCGTTGACCATGCGGCTCATGATCCGCGCCGTGTCGCCGATGGTCTCGCCGCGTTTGAGCTGCAAGTCCTGGACGCCGAGGAAGATCGCCTGCCCGCCGAGCTGCTCCATGCCGACTTGGAACGCGGTGCGCGTACGCGTGCTGGGATGTTGAAAGAGCAGCCCAATCGTCTTGCCGGCCAGGTACGTATGCGCTTGCCCGGTCCGGCGCAGCGTCTTCAACCGCGTCGCCGTCTGCAACAGCTCGGCGATCTCTTCCGGCGCAAGATCGGCATCGTCGAGCACGCTGCGCCCGCGCAGCCGCCCACTGATCCCCAGCGGCCCGAACTCCGTCCGGTTCGCTATCCCCGCCTCTTCAAATGCCCCGTGTGTCGTTTCCATTTCCTCGCCGTCCTTGCCGCTCTTGCCGCCCTCGTCAACTAGCACATCGTGTGCAGCAACAGCGCCTTTTGCAGATGCAGCCGGTTCTCGGCCTGGTCGAAGATGATCGAGCGCGGGCCGTCCGCGATCTCCGCCGAAACCTCCTCGTCCCGGTGCATGGGCAGGCAGTGCATGAAGATCGCCGGTGGCTTGGCAGCGGCCATGACCTCGTCAGTCACCTTGTATGAGGCGAGGGCGACTGCCCGCGCCGCGCCGTCCGAGTGACCGAGACTGACGTGGACGTCGGTGTAGACCGCGTCGGCGTCTTTGACGGCGACGTACGGATCGTCGGTGATCTCGATCGTGGCGTGGGATGACTTCGCCAGCCACTGCGCCTGGGTGACGATCTCCGATTCCGGCTGATATTTGGCCGGCGCACCGACCGCGACACTCACACCCATCGCCGCGCAGGCAAGAAGCAGCGAGCAGGCGACATTATTGCCGTCCCCCAGGAACGCCAGCTTCAGCCCCTTCAGCGTGCCGAAGTTTTCCTGCAAGGTCAGCAGGTCGGCCAGCGCCTGGAGCGGATGATGGGTATCGGAGAGCGCGTTCATCACCGGGATCGAGGCCGATTCCCGGAGTTGGATCAGGCTGTCGTGGCTGGCGACTCGGGCGGCGACGGCGTCGACGTAGCGAGACAGGATCTGTGCCGTGTCGCCGATCGTTTCGCCCCGTTTCATCTGGAGATCATTGACGCCGAGGAAGATCGCCTGCCCGCCGAGCTGCGCCATCCCCGCCTCGAAGGCGACTCGCGTCCGTGTACTGGGGTGTTCGAAGAGCAGACCGAGGGTCTTGCCCGGCAAGTACGGATGCGGTTCGGCGTTGCGGTGCATCCGCTTCAGCCGGGTCGCGGTGTCGAGCAACTCGGCGACTTCGTCCGCCGTCAAGTCGGTGTCGATGAGCAGGCTGCGTCCTCGCAGCCGGGTACTGAGGGTGAAGGACTTGACCTTAGCGGGCGCGGGGCCGCCAAGCGAGACGGTCCGCTCCGAGGCAGGCATGTTGGTCAGATCGACCGGCTCGGTGACGATCGACTGCAACTGGGGCGGCACTGATTCAGTTGCCGGCTGCAATTGCTTTGCGGCAGACGTGGCGTCGTGCATGGTGGTTTCCCTCCGGTTCCGGTGCGTACGGCGACGCTCCGTGCTCGCGGCGGCCATCCGTCGCGAACCGAAGGGGCGAGAGGCGTCAGCTCCCGCGGTACCACCCTCCTTGCATGGGATCAGGATCGAACCCAATGCATCTCTCGGTTGAATCTTGCGTGGGAACCACCCACCCAGACCGACTTGAACGAGTGCCCAGTGCCCAGTGCCCAGTGCCCAGTGCTTGGTGTTGGGCGTTTCCGCCT
>JBOGUE010000564.1:0-2183 GCA_050695955.1 Thermomicrobiales bacterium
GCACAGAGGGACAGAATCGACGGCCCAGCGCCGCTCAGGCAGGCTCCCAGCGCGCCGGCGTCCCGCGCGGTCTCCACCATCGGCGTCAAGTGCGGAAAGAGACGTGCCCGGTACGGCTCGTGCAGCCGGTCGTGCATGCCAGCGGCGATCGCGGCGCGGTTCCCGGTCAGCAGCCCGACCGCAAGGCCTGACGCGGTCGCGACGTTAAACGCGGCGTCGGGATGTGGAATCGTCGCGGGTAGCGCCGCCCGCGCGGCCCAGGTTGCGCCGGTTGCCTCTGGGATGAAAAGCACCGCAACCAAGCCGAGTTCCCGCCCCTTCGCCAAACAGACCGGCTCGGCAACGCCCGGCAAGGCCAGGATCGCCCCGCCGTACATCGCCGCGCCGACGTTGTCGCCGTGTCCCTCCAAGCCCCAAGCGTGCGCGTATAGCTCCGCCCGGCTCAAACCCAGGTCCAGCAGATGGTTGGCGGCAATGAGGCCGGCGACCAACGCCGCCGCCGAACTGCCCAAACCGCGGGCCACCGGAACGTCCGCTTGAACCTTCAAGGACACCGGAGGTAGTTTGCGGTCCTGGCGGTCGGCCAGATATCGCATCGCGGAAAGCGATAGGTTTTCGCGGCCGTCGAGCAATGCGGCGTCACTGCCGCCAACGGTGACGCTGTCCGCACCCGCGGCGAGTTCCACCTCGATCTCATTCCACAGATCGAGCGCAACCGCGAGTGCGTCGAATCCGGGTCCAAGGTTGGCGGACGAGGCGGGAGCCCTAACCGTGAAGCGCATCGGCAAGCACCCGCTCCAACGCGGAGATCTCAGCAGGCACCGTCACCGGCCGGTTGGCGCCCGGCCGCGCGGTCCCGTCACGATCGACGAGGTGATAGGTCGTCACCGCCTCGGCGTCTTTCAACACATGGCCGGTGAGTACGCCGATCACCCATGCGTCCGCTGCCACCTCGCCTTCACGAACGAGCTGGCGGAGCCCGGCCAGCGTCGCGGCGGAGGCCGGTTCGCAACCGATCCCGGCACGGTCGATGTGCGCCTTGGCCCCCAGGATTTCGTCGTCGGTCACCTTGGTCACGAGTCCATCCGTCAACACGATTGCCCGTCGCGCACGTTCGAGACTCGCCGGGTTCCCGATCTTGATCGCCGTCGCCACCGTTTCCGCGGCGACGGGTTCGTATCGATCCCAACCACTCTTGAAGAAGCCGGCGAATGGCGCGGCGCCGGCTGCCTGGATTGTCGCCAGCCTGGGCATGCGATCGATCAATCCGGCCCGCCAAAGGTCATCCAAGGCTTTGCCGAAGGCGGCGGTATTGCCGAGATTTCCACCCGGCAGGGCAATGACGTCCGGCACCTGCCAATCGAGCTGTTCGAGCATCTCGAACACGATCGTCTTCTGCCCTTCGAGCCTAAACGGGTTGACCGAATTGACGAGATAGACGTCGTACGCCTCGGTTAATTGCCGCAGCAGGGCCAGCGCCTGATCGAAGTCGCCTTCGACCTGTACTACTCGCGCGCCATGGGCGATGGTCTGGCTCAGCTTGCCTCCGCTGATCTTGCCTTCGGGGATGAGCACCAGCGCCGGCAAGCCGGCGGCTGCCGCATAGGATGCGAGCGAGGCGGAGGTATTGCCGGTCGAGGCGCACGCAACAATGCGGGCGCCGACGGCCCGGGCGTGACTAATCCCGACCGTCATGCCACGGTCTTTGAACGATCCGGTCGGATTCTGCCCTTCGTGCTTGAGGCCGAGTCGCTCGAGGCCGGCGTAGGCCGCCAAGCGATCGTCCACGTAGATCGGAGTATTGCCTTCCGCCCGCGTGATGACGGCGTCGTCAGGAATCCTCGGCAGCAAGGGCCGATACCGCCAGACCCCCGACGTTCGCTGCGCCGCTGGCAGCCCTGTCCCGATTTCTTCACGTTTAACCGGTCGATCGAACGTCAACTCAACGTCAAGGAGGCCACCGCAAACGGAACACCGGCTTACTGGCCCATCGGCGGCCATCGTGGCTGCACAGTCCATACAACGGACACGAAGATCGGACAGCGCGGACTTCCCGCCTGCCGGCGCAACCTCTTGCACGATGCCCATGTGCGCTCCCGCTCGCCAACCCCATGTGGTCGGCCCGTCGTCCCTGGGTGCTCAGGATACCATGCGAGGCAGTTCCGACCGAATGCGGTAACAGG
>JBOGUE010000565.1:0-6712 GCA_050695955.1 Thermomicrobiales bacterium
CCCTCGACCACCCCGGCAAGACTGGCGTTAATCACGGCCGTCGCCCCACCCGATTGACCGACGAGCAGCGTTCCTCCGGTCATGCCGCCTCTCGCAATCCTCGACGCCGCCCCGAGACCAGATGCACCCGGGAGAGGTCCAGACCCGCCGCCGACCCGGCGACGATCAACGAGAAGCCGGGCCGGGCGAGATCGAGATGAGCGACCAGTTCCTGGGCAGCACGGATCACCTCCCAGAGGCCTCGCGGATCGCTCAAGTCCCGATCCGCTCCCTCAGGACGCAGGACCACGTGCGTATCTCGTGCCGCCAAGCTTGCCTCCTGAGCCGAAAGCAGATGAACGTGAAGCTGCTGCACGTCCTGACTGGCTCCACCATTCACGATCAGGCAAAGCGGCGTTGCCAGACGACGCGCGATGTCGTTCGCCACCAACACGACCTCGTGTACGAACGGAACGACCCGATCGTCAACGTCCAGCACGCCGCGGACGCCGATCTTGGGCACGAGCAGCAAATGTGTCGCCGCCGAAGGCCGCGGATGGGAGAAGACGACCACGCGCGTCGTCTCGCGCACGCGCCGGACGGGGAGCACGCCGGGTGCGTGGCCGAAAACCCACCGCACCACGGCGCCGCTCAGGGTGCTCCGGGCCACCGCAAACGCCACGCGCCCGATCACCGGCAACTACCGGACGGTCGCGTCATCGCCCACCAGATGCGTGCGTGGCCCGTGCAGCAACGAGGCGACGTACGCGGAACCCTGTTGCACGCGCGCGGTCCAATCGACCGGCCGGTAATAGACCGCCTCCACCGCATCGAGCGGCAAGCCGAGCAGTGTGGCCGCGCGCCACTGCGCCGCGTCAATCTCCTCGAGTGGCACATCGCCAACCAGCACCAGCGGCGCGGGCGCGCGAGACGTGACGCCATTGAGCGGTAAAGACCGGCCGAGGAACGCCAACTCCAATCCGGGCACCCCTTCGAGACCGGCCCGCAGCGCCGTCGCCTCACCGAGGCCGACCACGACCAGCCGCGTCAGCGTCTGATGCACGGGGCATGAAGGATCGGGCCGATACAGATACGCGTTGCGCACGCGCCGTCCGGTCAGGACGCCGATCCGTTGCAGTTTGTAGCACTCATGTTGGAGGCTGCTGATCGGCAACCCAAGCAGGCGAGAGAGATCGGTGAGCGAGAAGGCACGGTGCGGTCGGGGAAGCAAATGGCCGAGAACGGCAGCGCGCACGCGCGACGAGAAGATCTCAGAGAGGATCTCGTCCACGATTGCCTTCCCCACATGAGTCCATGCCAATCCCACGGATTTGGACGCGGATAATGGGAAAGCGTAGCAGAATGGCCGTGGCCGCGCTCAGACCGCGGCTGTGCTTGTCGATCTGAACACGGAGTGTAAAAGCCACACGACCTCGGAAACACATCCGGGGTCGTGCAGCGTGTTCGCGGGCGTTACGCGCCGCCGCGCCCGGTGCTGATGCCGGCCGTGGGGGTCGCGGTCTCAGCTCCCACCGGGACGACGAACCAGACGTCGCCACGCCCTTGTCCGATGGTGTCTCCCGCTTCCACGTCCTCCGCGAAGTAGTAGAGCGGCATGTCGTCGTAGGTCACTTGCATCGTGCCGTCGGTGCGCGTGATGGCGCCAAGCGTGCCGGGGATGCCAGGAGCCAGCTGCAACGGCTCGACGGCGAGCAGCGGCGGCCAATTCTCCGCGCATTGGTCGTAACACGCGCTCTCGCCCGGCGTCGTGTCGTTCGTGAAGAGGTAGAGCGTCATGCCGGCGGCGTCGACGAGGAACGTCCCCAGATCCTGGTTCCGCCGCACCAACACCGTGGTGCCCGCCGCCGCAACCGGTGACGCGACCGGTGAGGCATCAGCCGAAACGGCCGTCACGCCGTAGTCACTGAAGACGGCGCCGGGCGCCACGATAAACCAGACGGCGCCTACGCCTTGGCCGGTGGTGTCGCCCGGCTGGGCGTCATTGATCCAGTAGTAGAGCGGCATCTCGTTATACGTGACCTGCGTGGTCCCGTCTGTCCGCTCAATCGTGCCCAGCGTGCCCTCGACGCCTTCTGGCAGGCTCAGGTCGCCCTCGACCGAGAAGATCGGCCAGTTTTCGGCGCACTGGTCGTAGCACGAGCTCTCGTTCGGGAAGTCCCTGGTGAACATATAGAGCGTCATGCCGTCCGCATCGGTCAGGAACGTCCCGAGTGTCGGATCCTCCGCCGTTTGCACCGTTGCGCTATCCTGGGCAACCGTAACTGCCGAAGCAGCACCCAGAACCAATAGCACCGGGATCAAGACGACCAGCCATCGCTTCATCGCGCACTCCCTTCTCCGCACCTGGACCTGGAACACACGCCAGTGGCGGCCAATCAAGCAAGGCCGCCCGTGTTCCCTACGCGGCAAGCGACGTGACGGATGGCGAATTGGCTGGATATCGGGAAAAGACGGTCGGGGAGTGGGCCAACGGGTTCCAGGAGATGGCGGTTGGCCAGGGCGTAGGCCATCGCTGTGGTAAAGGCGAGGTTGACTGCCGTACCGACCGTGGCCAGGAAGTCGAAGACCCCAACGCCCGCGGCATCACTGGAGAGCCCAGCACGTCGTAGGCGGCCGTCGACCACGTTTTCGGCTCATGGACCGTACCTGGAGCCGGCGGCCGGTCGGTCTCTCCCTGGACGAGTGGCGGGAGGAACAGGCGGCCGGGCGCGACCGGACCCGCGGATTCAATAACGGCGACCGCGGCTATAGTGGTTGGACGCAGCGCGACGACGGCACGATTGTGATCGTCGACTACACCCGTGGCAAGGAACCGGCGGACACGCCATTCAACCGCGCATACGTCGCGCGCGAGGACGACCTGACATAAGCGAAGGGAATCGATCGCGTGAACCTGACGATCACCCGCATCACGGCGCATGAGTACACCTGGCAATCGCGCGACCTCGGCCGGGATGCCAACGGATTCAACACCGTGTACGAACCCGGCGCGCGGCGGGAAGAGCACGGGCGTATCCTGACGATCGAGACCGATGCCGGCATCACCGGTGAGGTCGTCGGCGGCGACGCCAGCACCTACGCCCAGGTCGGCATGTTGGCCGGATATCTACTCGGCAAGAACGCGCTCGAACGGGAGCGGCTGTACGACGACATGAAACGCGCCCTGCGCAAGCAAGACCGTTTCGGGATCGGGCGGATTGACATCGCGCTTTGGGATATCGCCGGCAAGGCGTACAACGCGCCGGTCGCTGAGCTCCTCGGGGGCTGGCGGCAATCGCTCCCGTGTTACGCCAGCACCTACCACGGTGATCGGGTCGCAAACGGCGGTCTCTCATCACCGGGGGCCTTCGCCGAATTTGCGGTCCAGTGCAAGGAGATCGGCTACCCCGCCTTCAAGATCCATGGCTGGGGACGAGACCCGGTTGACGAGGACGTTTACATCCGGCGGGAGATTGCCAACGTGCTGAAGGTACGCGAGGCGGTCGGCCCAGCGATGGACCTGATGCTCGATCCCGCCTGCGAGTTCGAGACGTGGGCGAACGCGCTGGCGGTGGGGCGCGCCTGCGACGAAGCGAGCTTTTTCTGGCTGGAGGATCCGTTTCGCGATGGCGGCCTCTCGGCGTTCAGTCATCGCAAGCTGCGGGAGCTGATCAAGACCCCGCTCCTGCTGGGTGAGCACGTGCGGGGGTTGGAGCTGCACGTCGATCAGATCCTGGCGGGCGGCACCGATTTTGTCCGCGCCGACGCCTATATGGACGGCGGCATCACCGGCGTGATGAAGCTGGCGCACGCGGCCGAGGGACTGGGACTGGACGTCGAAATCCATGCACCGGGTCCGGCGCACCGCCACTGCATGGCCGCCATCCGCAACACCAACTATTACGAGCTCGGTCTGGTGCATCCGTCGGTTCGTGCGACGCAGCCGCCGATCTACGCCGACGGCTACTCCGACGAGATTGATGCGGTCGACGGGCGCGGACACGTGCCGGTGCAGCGGGGGCCTGGGCTTGGCGTGACCCTCGATTGGGAGTACATCCGGCGCCACGAGACCGGCAGGACCGTCTACGAGTGATCGATCCGGCGATACGGTCCCGATGACCGAGCGGCTGACGCGGGACAACCGACACGGCGTCTGGTCAGCGATCGCCACCCCGTTCGACGAGCAGGACCGGTTCGATGAAGCGGTGTTCCGGAAGAACATTGGACGATTGGCCACGGCGACGTCAATATCAAGGGCGGCATCACCGGTCCGCGAAAGGCACTGGCGATGTGCCAGCTCTTCGGAGTACGGCTGGAGATTCACACCGCCGGTACGCCGCTTTTGGACCTGTCCAACCTCCACGTTGTCCGCGCCGTCGACAATGGCGAGTTCGTCGAGACGCACCACCCGATCTTCCGTTTCGGCTTGAAGGACGATCCGCTCGGAATCGATGGCGGTGGCTGTCCGCGCCTCCCATCAGGGCCAGGACTTGGCGTCGAACTCGATTGGGATTGGATCGAGGCTTAACCAAGCGTGCCGTCGAGATCGAAGAGAAACGTCGGCCCCTTCATGACTGACCCCCCAGTCCCTGCGCGAAGCGCAACGCTCCGTTGGGCAGGACTGCATGCACGCCCATGACACCCAGGTTGACGATCTGGGTGACGCGCAAATCGACTGCAAGACTCGCGAGTGCGACGGCATGGTGTCTATTCAAACCATAGAGTCCCTCGATCCACTCCACCGTCGCTTCGAGCGCGATCATCGTTGCCTCGTGGAGATCCTCATGGAAGCCGAAGGTGATCCATCCTGCCGGGGTCAACGCCCGCGGCATCGTTAAGTGGAGATCCGGGAGGAGATCGAAGGTCAGCACCACGCGTTCCATCGGACACTCGACCGCGGTACCGGAAACCTCCCCGTCGCCTTGAGCGGCGTGGCCGTCACCAGTCGAAAAGAGACCGCCCGGCACCGCGATCGGCAGGAAGAGCGTGCTGCCGGCGATGAGTTCTTTGCAGTCGATGTTGCCGCCCTGCGAACGCGGCGTCCAGGAGGGCTCCGGCTCCGCGCCAGTACCCGGCATGCCCATCACACCCATGAACGGCCGCAACCCGATTTCGCGGCCGAACTGGTCCCGACAGACGCCGCGCTCGACGTCGATTGCCCACCGCGGCAACAGGTCCCCCTCGACGACGCCGAGCCGGCGATTGAACGCTGTGTCACAACCGCCGGCGACGGTCCACCCCCACGGCTCGGGGCACAGTTCGTCGATCCGCACCGCCAGCGTCATCCCCGGTTCCGCGCCGCGAATGGCGACCGGCCCGCGGAGCGCGTGGCCGTTGTCTCGGGCCGGCTCACGCGGCTCGAACTTGCGTCGCAACGTGCCGTCCGCCCGGTGCGGTTCCAACGCCCACGCCGCGTCGAGCGTACGATAGACAACCGAATCGCCCGGATCGACCGTCAGCACCGGAGCAAAGTCCTGCGAGAACACACCATGAAGGGTGCTCCGCTCCGGCTCAATCGTGAACGTTGCCATCTCACGTATCCGTATTCATTCAGACGAATGTTTCGTCGACGTAGCACCAGCGCCAATCCTCGCCCGGTTGGAACGATTGCACAATCGGATGTTGCGTCGCGTGGAAGTGCTTGGTGGCGTGCGTGTTTTTTGAGGAGTCGCAGCAGCCGACGTGACCGCACACTAAGCAAACACGCAGGTGCATCCAGCCGTCGCCCATCTGCAAACACTCTTCGCATCCGTCGGGCGTGCCGTGGGTGACGTCCTGAATCTGATCGAGGTGGGTGCAGGTCGTTGCCATCAGGTTGACTCCTCCACGGTGAGATCGTCTGCCGCCTCCACATCTGTATCCACTATCGTACGCCACGCTGCCACCGCACTGGCGACGGCAAGTGCGGCCGCGACGAGCATGACCACGCGGAATCCGGAGACGAACGCCTCGTCGATGGCCCGTTCGACGCCGGCCGCGGCGGTGGCGTCAAGCTCCGCGGGCGGTTCGGCGGCGGCCAGCCGGTCGCGTTGGTCCTCGACGGTGCGGCGCTGTTCTGGTTGGAGTCCAAGGACGTCGAGTCGAACATCCAGCGTGCGGTCAAACGCGCCCGCCACCAGGATGCCGAAGACGGCGATCGCCAGCAACCCACCGGCGCGGGAGACGGCGTTGTTGATGCCCGAGGCGAGACCGGCGTGGCGCTCCGCCACCGCGCCCATGACTGTCGTCGTCAGCGGCGCTACCGTGATCGTCATGCCGAAACCGAGGACCACCGCCGCGGGAAAGAAGGTTGTCCAATAGGAGCCGCCGGTCCCCGGCACGGCGAAAAGCGCGAATCCGGCGCCAGCGATGAGCGGCCCGATCACGAGCGGCAGTTTTGCTCCAAAGCGGGGGACCAACCCGCCGGCCCAGCGCGAGAGGCCGAACAAAATCAGAATCATCGGCAGCAACGCGGCTCCAGCCGCGGTGGCGCTATAGCCGCGGACTTGAATCAGATTGAACGGCACGAAATAGAGTGCCCCGCCGAGCGCGGCATAGAGCAGCAGCGTCAGCAGATTGGCGCCGCTGAACGTGCGGGAGCGGAACAATCCGAGTGGCATCATCGGCGCCCGACCGCGCGCCTCGACCACGACGAACGTCACCAACGCGGCGACACCGACGACGAGCGCGGCCAGGACCAGCAGATCGCCCCAACCGCGAGCGGCGGCCTCGATCAGCCCAATGACCAGACCGC
>JBOGUE010000566.1:0-9395 GCA_050695955.1 Thermomicrobiales bacterium
GCTCTCATGGATATACGCCTCGACCGCCTTCGCCCCAAAGAACGTCTCGCCTAGCCCGACCAACCCGTCGTCGGTGTGTACCTGGACCCAGAGCAGGTTCGGGAACTCGTCGAGGCGGATCGTCTCCATGGCGGTGATCTTCATTGTCTCCTACACCTACCTACTTGCGTGCCGCGTCAGCCGGCCGTACGACCAACAGACGAGGTTCGTAGGCGGCAAACGGTAACCGAATGTCGCGCCACGGGTTGCCCGGTCCGGTGGACCCAAATGCGACGTTGATCGACCGGTCATTCCACGCGTCGTACTGCATGGAATCCCCTGCGCCCAGGCCCAATCGGTCCGCGTCGAGCGCAAACGTGGCCTCGAGCGGCTGGTCCGAGAGGTTCACGACGAGGACCGAGCAGTCGCGGCCGCGGCGACGGACAACAGCGTAGATCGCGTCGTGGTCGACGGTGACGGCGTCGTAATCGGCGCTGCCATGCCCGATCTCGGGCAGCGTCTGCCGCAGGTGGTGGACGCGGCGGATTTCGTCGTCCAACGCGCACTCGCCACCGACGAAGGTCATGTAAGCCCCCCCGCTGAGGGCGAAAATGGCGAGCAAAGCGCGGGCCGCCTCGATGCCGTACTGCTCCCGCCGCCACTTGTGACCGGGAAGAGGCCACCAGAAGGTGTCGTGGCTGTCGATGTGATGGGCGATCCGGGCGCCACGTGGGAGAACGGCGTTCCGGTCGCGGAACCAGGCGGCCAGCTCACGACCACTCCGCACCGAGACGCGCTGGTCCCGTTCGTCTGCGATCGGCCGCAGCACGGCGTGGACCAGCCACTGCTCGTCGTAGTTGTAGACAAGGTCCATGACCTCATGAAAGAGGACGCCGCTCGGTTCCGTGTAGAGCAGGGCGTCCGGCTTGAGGTGTTTCAAAAGCGGGCGCAGGTGCGCGAAGAGCTGGAGGCAGCCGAGTGGCGAATGGCTGGCGCGGTGCTGGGTGGCCGGCGACCAGTTGGGGAGGGCGTTGTAGGTCGGGGCGTCGAAGCGAAAGCCGTCGACGTCGAGGCGCCGGACCAGGTCCAACGCCGCCCCTGTGAAATAGTCCTGCCAGGCGACGTTGGCGACATCGAACGCTTTGGTGTAGATGCCGATGATCTCCCCAGCCGAGTTGCGCATGAACCACGCGGGGTGCTCGTCGGCGAGGGGATGGCGGGGCGGGGATCCACCTGCCCAATGCGGCTCGAAGTCGAGGATATGGCGGCACCAGGCGATCTGCATCTGCTCGACGCCGGAGAGCCCGGCGCCGAAGGGGTTGCTCATCGCTTCGTCGAGGCGCGCAAAGAAGGGGCCGGTGCGCACGCGCTCCACCGTCTCGGCCATCACCTCCTGGTCGATCACGCCGTGGAGAAGGATGTCGAGGATGACGCGCATGCCGAGTGCGTGCGCGGCGCCGACCAGTTCCTTCAGGTCGGCCTCGTCGCCATAGGAGGTCGTAATGTCGGCGTAGTCATGCACGTTGTAGCTGGGATACGGCTGGCGGGGCATCATCTGGAGACAGTCGAAACCGAGCTCCTTGATCCGTCTCAGGTCGGCGATCAGATCGCGGACGGTGGGGTAGGGACCATACTCCCAACCGCCGCGGAAGACCGAAGAGCCGATCTGGACCTCGAAGATGCTCACCGCGTCGATCCAGTTGGCGCGATCCCGTGGCGTACTGATGCCGAGCGGCGCGTACCAGTCCGGCACCCGGTCGCGGACTTCGGGCCAGAGTCCGTCCAGGGCATCGAGATGGACGGCGCCGTAGTGCAACGCGTCGCCCGGCGAGAGGCGGCCGGCGAGACCGGTGTTGAGGGAGAGGCGCAACGCGCGATCGTCGACGCGGAGGCTCAATTCGCCGATCTCCGTCCGACAGATCGACCAGACGACGATCACGCTGCGCTCGTCCGGCTGATGAAGGGCGATCAAGCCGGTCGAGCCGCGGACGCCGCCGGCGGGAGCGATGGCGACCGGTTCGGTCAAGGCGTCGGCCGTGACGCCGGGCCGGAGCATGTTCCCCGGCGCTTCCACGTGCCAAGCGGATAGGTTGGCCGGTGTGAACGTCAGGTCAAGACTCAGGTTGCGAAGCGTTGCCTGGTTCGTCGCCGCGGGTGGTCGGATGACGACCCTCAACTCGAGTCGGGGGTGGCTCTGACGGAAGGTGTAGCGCCAATCGACCACCCAGCCGCCAGCCTCAGTCGCGACGCTGTAAGTCTCGCTCGGGCCATCGTCTTCGTGGGTCGCCCCGTCACAGAGAAGCCGGAAGGCGTCGAGGCGATTCGTATTGACATATTCGAAGCCGCGCGGTTGCCGGTATTGCTCGTCGCCGTCGATTTCCAGGCAGGCGGTGATGGAGAGGGGGATGGATTCTTCTTGGCCGTGACGCCATCGGATGAAGGAGGTCGGCAGACCGGATTGCGGATCGAGCCGGACGCCGATGCGTTCGGTGCGATCAGCGAGGACATGCGCGTTCATCGCGTTCTCGTCATGAGCCACACTTCATCTCCATGGCACGCCACCACGCGCCGGCGGACGGCGGGCCGTTCCCGCTTACTTCAGTCCCGACAACCCGCCCATGGCAACAAAGAACCGACGTTGCAGCACGAGGAAGAGGATGACGACCGGTAGGGCAGCGACGACGGCGCCGGCCATCAGCAGGTGCCATTGGGTGCCGTATTGCTCCTGGAACTTGGCGAGGCCGACGGTGATGGGCCGGTACTGATCGGTGGTGGTGACCACGAGCGGCCAGAGGAACTCGTCCCAATAGGTGACGAAGGTGATGATCGCCAGCGTCGTCAACCCCGGTCCGGAGAGCGGCAGCACAATGCGGAAGAAGATGCCGAACTCGCTCGCGCCGTCGACGCGGGCGGCGTCGAGGTAGTCGTCCGGGATCGAGAGCATGAACTGGCGCATGAGAAAGATCCCCAGCGCGCTCATGGCAAAGGGGACGATCAGCGCCTGATAGGTGTTGATCCACTTGAATTCCCGGATGATCAGATAGAGCGGGATCAGGATCGCCGCAAACGGGACCATGATCGTCGAGAGGATGAATCCAAAGATCAGGTTCTTGCCGGGGAAGTCGAACTTAGCCAGGCTGTAGCCGACCATCGAGCAGAAGAGGACGTTGAGAACGACGATGCTGCCGGTAACGAAGGCGCTGTTCAGGAAGTAGTGGTCAAGGTTGAAGTCGGTGAAGATCTCGACGTAGTTGCGCGGTCGCCACTCCGGCGGGATCAGATTGACCGGAGAGGCGAGGATGTCCTGCCGCGTCATGAACGAGGCGGAGACCATCCAGATCGCCGGCAGCAGGAAGATGAGCAGCCCGGCCGTGAGCAGGACATAGAAGAGGATGGTGCGCGCGGCGCGTTTGACGTTGATCGTGGTCATCGCTCTCTCCTCTTCACGTCGTGACTCGTGAGTCGCTGGCGGTTCACCGGGAAACCGACTACTGGCTACTGGCTACTCACTCCGGTCTCGCGCCGAGCAGGCGGAACTGGATCAGCGTCAGTCCGAGCAGCATCAACAAGAGCAGCATGGAGGCAGCGCTCGCGTAGCCCATCTTCAGGAATTCGAAGGCGTTCTCGAAGATGAACATCGGCAGGACGCGGGTGGCGTTGCCGGGGCCGCCACTGGTCAAGACGTAGGCCGGGGTGAAGACCTGGAAAGCGACGATAATGGATATGACCGCCACGTAGAGCATCACCGGTCGCAGCAGCGGCAGGGTGACGTCTCGGAACTTCTGGAAGCTGTTGGCGCCGTCGAGCGAGGCGGCTTCGTAGTAGTCGGTCGGGATGCCGCGCAGGCCGGCGAGGTAGATGATCATGTAGGCGGGGGTGCCCTTGATGATGCTGAGTAGGATCAGCGCCGGCATCGCCAGGTTCCGGTCGTTCAGCCAGCGCACGTAGCCGAAGCCGAGCGGCTCGCTGGCGAGCGTCATCAGCCCCCAACTCGGCTGGTAGACGAGCACCCAGAGCAGGCACCAGACAAAGAGGGAAATGACCGCCGGGATGTAATAGGCGGAGATGTAGAACTGGCGAAAGCGAAACGGCCGGTTGAAGACCAGGGCCAGCCCCAGCGCCAGGATCCAGATCGGGATCACGGTGCCAAAGACGTAGACGAAGGTGACCTTGATCGCGTTGATGAACTCCGAGTCGTTGAGCAGATTGCGGTAGTTGTCGAGGCCGATGTACTCGGGCGAGCCGAGCAGGCTCCACTCGTTGAAGCTGATCCAGACCGCCCAGCCCAGGGGGAAGATGTAGAAGACGCTGAAGAAGATCAGCGCCGGGGAGGCGAAGATCAGGCCGTAGCGCGTCTTCTTGATCGGACTCCCGCGCCAGCCGGCCGGCCGGACCCGCCTGCGCGTGCGCGTGGCGACTGCTGTGCGTGCCATGGACGAATCCTTTGAGGTCAGGAGTCGGGGGTCAGGGGTCGGGGACGACGCGGCGTGCTCTCCCTGACCCCTGACTCCTGACTCCTGCCCCCTCGTCGTTAGACGCTCGTATTCTCCAGGACCTCCTTGACGTCCGCGCCTTCCATAATCTCCTGGAAGGCGCGGTTCCAGGCGGAGGAGATCTCGAAGTAACGGGTCGAGCGGAATTGATACTGGCCGTGCGGGAAGTCCTCGTTGAACACCGTCATGCCCGGCAGCGTCTCGACATAGTAGTCGGCCAACGGCTGCTCCTCGACGGTGATATCGGTGCGCGGCTGGATGTAGCCGACGTTGTCCCACCAGAGCTGCGCCTTGGAGGTCAGGAACGACAGGAAGTTCCACGACCAGCAGCGCTTGGCGTCCGACGTGTTCGCGTTGACGAACCAGGCCCAGGCGTAGAGGGTCGTCGTGCGCGTGCCGCCCTCGAAGACCGGGAGTGGGGCGACGGCGGGGGCGACGTTCGGGTTGATGCCGGCGATGCCCGGCAGTGCCCACGGGCCGGCGACGATCACCGAAATGCGTTCGTTGGCGAAGTCGTCGAGCAGATCGACCAGGAAGGCCGGGTCGTTGGCGTTGTGCTCGAAGCGCAGGTCCTGCGCGTATTGCATGACCTGGATCATCTGCTCCGAGGCGAAGTTCGGCTCGCCGCTCTCCGGATCGATCAGCTCGCCGCCGAGTTGGCGCACCATCGGCTCGAAAAGGAGGACGGTCCAGATCGGGGTGGCGTAGACCCACTCAATACCGCTGCGGACCCGCGTGTCGCCGTCCATCACGGTCAGCGCGCCGGCGATCTCGGCGAACTGCTCCCAGGTCATCGGCTCAGTGTCGGATGGGAGCGAAAGCCCGGCCTCCTCGAAGTGGCTGGGGTGGTAGATGAGGCTGAAGGTGTTGTATTCGGAGATGCCGCCGGTGAGGATCGTGCCGTCGACGGTGAAGGCGTCGAGCGCGCCCGGCTCGTAGAGCCCAGCGAACTCCTCCGGCGTCTGCACGCCGTAGGCGGCCGGCATGACCTCGCCGACGATGTTGTTCTCGACGAACTGCGGCACCATCCAGTCGCCGGCCCAGAAGACGTCCGGTCCCTCGCCGCCCGCGTACGCCGTGAGGACTTTCTGCTCGTAGTTCTCGTGGGGGGCGTGGTCGTACGTGATTTTGACGTTCGGATAGAGCGCGGTGAACTCCGCGATCAGCTGCTCGTTGACGGCGGTTGCCGGGTCGTGGGCGTGCGTCATGTAGAGCAGCTCGACCTCGTCCGTTGAGCAGAGATCCGCCGCGCCCTGCGCATGGGCGGCGGTGCCGCGCGGGCTGAAGCCGGCGCCGATAACCGGCGCGCCAAGACCGAGCCCAGCGAGGCCGCGCGTCAAGTCGCGGCGGTTGAATCGACCGCCCAGCGAGCGGGCAAGCAAGCGGCGGGTACGCGCGTCGTCCATGGTTCCCTCCTGCTGATCGTGCGTCGTTGACGAATCGCCAGGTGTCCCCGGGGTGGTTGACGGGGTATTGTGACGCCTCCTTTCCTGCCCCGTGCCTCGTGTCAGATCGTGGCTCGCGGCGCCGCGGGGATCGGGACCACGGCCAAGTCGTAGCTGTTGCGACTGAGCACGTCGCCGCCCTGACGCAGCGCCAGCGCCACAGCGTAGTCACCGCGTTCGAGGTCGCCTGGCAGATCGCACGTGATGGCCGGGGCGCGACGCAGCACGCTGTCCGGCGCAATGTCGAACGGCTGGTCCGCGCCGAAGGCGAACCGGCCGCCCGGTCCTTCGACCTCGACCTCATATGAGCAACCGACAAGCGCACGGTGCCGGTCGTTGACGACCCACGGCGCGACGACGAACGGCCGGGCATGCCCGCCCCGGTCGGTGGTCGTGATGAGCGAGTCGCGCGGTAGGTCAATGCCGATCAGAACCGGCTGGAAGACCTGCTGCAGCGTGCGATAGCCGGCCTTCGGCGTGCGGTCGGCGTCGACGACCGACCAGGTGATCGACGGCCAGCAGTCCATAAACATGAACTGGAAGAGGCCGCCCAGCTTGTCGTACTTCGCCTGCCGGTAGCGCTCGATGGCGTACTTGAGGAGCTTCGCCTGGTACGCCTGCGAGTTGCGGGCGAATTCCTCCCAACTGTCGCCCAACTCGACCCCGGCGACGTGGAAGGTTTGGTCGAACTGGAAGTCGTGGTAGGCGAGGCGATCCCAATCGGGCGGCCAGGTATCGCCGGCCATCGCCCGCACCGCGGCGGCATCCGGCAGCGCCTGCGCGCCGAACTCGGTCAGCACCGGCGTCGCCGGGAGGGCCGAATAGTCGCGATGGTGACCGTAATACCAGCCGACGTAGGTGTGCTCGGAAAACTCGGAGGTGGGGCGGATCGGACGGGAGCCATCCTCCGCGGCGACGGCCGCGGCGAGGACCGGATCGAGGATGTGCTTATTGTGGAAGGTCGATTCGTTCTGGCAGCACCAGAGGCCGATGCAGGGGTGGTTCACCAGCAGGCGGACCATCTCCGTGATCTGGCGGACGGCCTCTTGGGTGAACTCGCGCGTCTCGGCGTAGCCCCATTGCAAGGCGAAGTCCTGCCAGACGAGGATGCCGGCCCGGTCGCAGGCGTCGTAAAACTCGTCGCGATTGACGTGGACGCAGACACGGACACCGTTGACGTGGGCGTCGCGCAGGAGTCGGATGTCGCGATCAATTGCGGCCTGGTCATACTGCCCCAGCCAGAGAGTCGGCACGACGTTCGTGCCGCGCACGAAGAAGCGGCGGCCATTGAGGCGCCACTCGCCGCGATCCTGGTCGAAGGCGATCTCGCGTAGGCCGGTCGTGAACGTCTGCTCGTGGACCAGTTGGTCATCACGCACGAGCTTGACCGCGCACGTTTCGAGGTGCGGTTCGCCCAGGTCCCAGGTCCACCAGAGCCGCGGGTCGGGCACCTGCACGGTGACGGTGTGGCGTTCCCCGCTCCGCGTGAGCCGGATGCCCGTTGTCACCTCGGGTTCGTCGCCCAGCTTGACCCGTAGCTCGTAATCACCGGATGGGCCGTGCAGATCGGCCTCTACCAGCACGATCGCCTGCCGCGGCGCGTCGTCCGGCACGCCCACGCCGTGGGAATAGCCCGGCGGCGCCTCGCGCGGGACGAGCGTGGGCGTGGCGCGGACGTGGCCCAGGTAGGCCGCCGGCCGTGTCTCGAGCACGACGTCGTGCCAGATGCCGCCGCTGTGCTGTTCCTGTCCTGTCGCCGGGTCCCAGCTCCCTGGCCGGCAGTCCCAGTGATTGAGGATCCCCTTGATGACGATCTTGCGGTCGGGCCAGATCGGCCCTGGCTCTTCCAATGGGCAGGTCACGTCGACGACCAGGTCGTTCGTGCCACGCCGGATCGTGTCGGTCACGTCGAACGCAAAGGGTTGGAAGTAGCCGGCGTGTTCGCCGAGGGCGTGGCCGTTGAGTTCGACGCGCGCGAAGTAATCGACGGCCGTGAAGACCAGCCAGACGCTCGCTTCATCATCGCGTAACTCGTCGAAGGTGAAGGTGCGAGTGAAGCGGACGCGGCCGTCGAAGCTCTGGAGGGGCGTGCCCTGCCAGTGACCGGGGATCCTCATCTCGCCCGGCGCCGGCAGGTCCACGGCGCGTTCGTCGAGGACGCCGCCCTCCGTGAGCGTCACCCAGGCGAGGGGGGCGTACTGCCAGACGCCGTTGAGCGAAATAAGCCGGGTCATTGGTTGACGAAGGACCTCCTCCAAGTCTTCCGCGTCAGCCAGGGCGTTCCCATGCTACGGATCGCTACGAGTCCGTTCCTCCTCGATTGTTGCGGCCAGCAGGTCTTCCAAGGTCGTGCCGGGCGAGAACAGCCGTTGGACCTCGCGACGGGCGATGCTCTCGATGCCGCGGTCGTAATCCTCCCCATAGAGCGTGGCGGCAACGGCCAAATGTGCTGCCATCAGGGTGCGCGCTTGTTCCGGGTCGTGGGCGCGGATAGCGTCGGCGATCTGGCGGTGGTAGGGCAGGGAGACGCGGGCGACTTCCCGATCGCCGAGGCTGCGCAGCATCAGCTCGACGGAAAGGCCGGTGATGGAGCCGAACATCGTTTCGACGACCGGGTTGCGGGCGGCGCGGACGATGCCGAGGTGGAAGGTGAGGTCGCCGCGAGCCTGCTCGATGATGTCGGTTGCGTGATCGAACTGAGCCAACGCGGTCTCAAGCGCCGCCAGATCCGTTGCCGTAGCGCGCTGGGCGGCGAGGGAGGCGGCGGTGCATTCGAGCATGGTGCGAGCTTCGACGACATCGCGCGCCGTGGCCTGGTTGCGGCGGAAGATGGCTTCGAGCCGGCCGGCGGCGTCGCTGAACCGTGCCCGCCGCACGAACGCGCCGCGTCCCGGTTGCACCTCGACCAGCTTCCGTTCGACCAGCGACCGCAGTGCCTCGCGCACCACCGGGCGACTGACACCGTAGTGATCGGAAAGCTGACGCTCGGAGGGAAGCTTCTCCCCGGCGGTCAGATCGCCGGCCATGATGTGCCGCTCGATGTGCGCGGCGAGCGTGTCCCTGGTCACGAAGCCGTCACTTGTCAGACTGGTAAGACCGGTCATAGCGCGAACATGATAGCGAGCGCCGCGGTCGGCGTCAATGGGGCAGCAGCCGTTTGTGCGCATCAACGTTTTGGGCGGGCGGACGCGGCCCGATTGTCGTAGGGGAGGGACCTGCGCCCTCCCCATCGCGCGCAGCGCGATATGCCGCGCAGCCGACCGTGCGACCACACGATGACGGCCCCGTTCATGAGGATGAGACGGCCGTTGCACGGCATATCGGCCGTTGGCCGACGGGAGGGCGCGGGTCCCTCCCCTACGGTGAACAGGCAAACCATGGCAGACATATTCGAGCTGATGGATCTGTTTGTCGCGCCCGTGATCGGCTCTATCACGATGTCTTAATGAGAGACGGACGGCGCGTCCTGGATGAACTC
>JBOGUE010000567.1:0-2098 GCA_050695955.1 Thermomicrobiales bacterium
GCTGGTGGGTCGAGCGCCGAGCCAACCGCCCCGCGTGACGACGACGATTGACTGACCCGTCCTAGCGCGGCATCGCCTCCGGCTGGTAGCATCCGTATCCCGCGTGGAGGATCGCAGGGCGAGGCCGGCGATCGTCCCATCCGGCGTGGCGTCCGTGTGGACGCCATTATCTTGTGAGGTTAAGGCATGGTAGTCGGAAGGGTCAGGCTCTTCGCCGTCATCGTGGCAGCGCTCGCGGTTCTCAGCACCGCGTCATCGCTCGGGGCAGTGTCCCAACCGAGCTACGACACCATTCGGATCGAAGAGGATGGGGCCGGCATCCCCTATCAAGTATGGGTCGAATGGACCCCGCTGATCGTCACCCTGCCGGATGGCGGCGCGTGGGCGTTCTTCAGCGCCGAGGTCGTCCGGGGCGAAGAACTGGGCACGAAGAAGCTTTACGCCGCCCGCTTCGATCCCGCTGCCGGCGTGTGGCAGCCCGCGACGGCGATGCCCGGTGGGGAGATTCAGTTCGGTCCCAGCGCCGCGGTTGGCGGCGACGGCACGGTGCATCTGATCTACTCCGACCGCGCGTCCGATGACCCTGGTGACTTCTCCTCGCTCGTCTATACGAAGACGACGCCGGAAGGAACATGGACGGAGCCGATTCAGGTCGCGGCGAACGAGAACGCCGGCCATCAACTTAGCCCGTCGCTGGCTATCGACGGCAATGGCGCGATGCACGTGCTGTGGCAGGATCAGCGCGGCGTGACTGCTGAGATGCGCGAGGCATCGCCATCGAATGCCGACGTGCTTGGCTGCACCCTGGCCGAGGATGGCGCCTGCGCCAGCCCGGTCACGGTGAGCGTGCGGCCGTCGCCGGAAACGAACGCCAGTCGACCGCAGTTAGAGGTCGACGGCAATCGCCTGGTCGCCGTCTGGTCCACGTACGTAGGCACCACCACGGAAGAGCTCAGTACAGCACAGCTCGTCGAATGGAGCCAGATCACACTGGGCGAAGAAGGCGCGACTTGGGCGGCTCCAGCGACTTTGATCGAGCGCGACAACGGCCTCATCGGCGGCAAGCTGGTGGATGTGGACGCCGATCCGACCGGCGGCGTCGTCGTCGTCTTCGGTCGCCGGACCGACACGAATGTGTTGCACCTTACCCGCCTCGCCGCGGACAGTGCAGAGTGGTCTGAACCCTTGCCCGTGGTCAGCGGGGATCGCGGCAGCTTCCCGTCGGTTGCGATCGGGCCAGACGGAACGGCCTACGTCGCCTTCAACGCGGGGAGCGGGATGACGGTCCGCGTCGGTGCGATTGCGCTCGGCGCCGGTCAACCATTGGCGAGTGAGGTGACGATCATCTCCGAAGCCGAAGAGGGCGCCCAAGGCCGCCCGGTTGTGGACGTCGATGCCAATGGCAAGGTCTGGGTCCTGTATCTGCGCGAGCCGTCCGGCGGGGTGGCCAACGAGGTGCGCGCGCTGCGTGGCGCGTTGATCTCCGCTGAGCCAGCCGCCGCGGCCCCGGCAACTCCGGTGCCCGGCACTCCGGTAGCAACGCCGGCCGCGACACCTGAACCTTAATCGCTCTCGCGACCGCGGTGGCGGTCGTGACGCGGGGCGCCAATACGCCCCGCATCGCGCTCTTTTCGTGACGTTTTTCGTGACGTTTCGCAACGAGCTCGTTCTTGGCATGCGCTCGGCGCTGTGATTCCTGGTCAAATGCTTGCCCATGAGCAACCTAGTCGCTAAGATGGGTCCTGGCCCGGACCGGGCGGTAGAGTCGTGGCCGGGTTCAGCCTCGACGGGGGACCGAGAGGCCAATGGGGAGGGACGCAGGGTGGCAAATAACCGAGTTGTGATCGTCAGTCTCGTCGCGGCCGTGGCCGCATTGGCGAGCCTGCTCCTCGGCGCGCACCCCGCTAGCGCTTTCCCGACCAATTATGAGAATCAATTCTTCGCCGCCGTCGACGGGGAAGACGGTCCGTCCGACGGTAGCACAAACAACGAAGACAACACGGACGGCGAGGCAAATCCGGGCGCGGTCAACGGCGGAGATAGCATCGAAATCACCGTTGGCGAAGGAAACACCGGTGGCAACGGCACCGGCGGCGAC